>JBHICL010000151.1:0-7444 GCA_046759605.1 Alphaproteobacteria bacterium
CATGGTGGCCGAGTTGCTCAACCATTCGGACCCGGCCCCGGCCGCCCTGTTCGACAACGTTCCCGGCTGTGCCAAGGGTTTCAGGGTGCTGACGAACTTCTTCGGCGGCAAGCGCCAGAACATGACGCTGGGATTTTCCCAGGGCCTCAGCAGGCTGGAGCTGAGCGAGGGTTTTCTCGAGGTCTACGAGAACGAGAACAACGAGCCGATCCCCCACGAGATCGTCGATGACGGCCCGGTCTTCGAGAACGTGCTCACCGGCGACGAGGTGGACGTGGAGATGTTCCCGACGCCGCTGTGGCACGAGGCCGACGGCGGGCGCTATATCGGCACCGGCAGCTACAACATAACCCGGGACCCGGAGGAGGGATGGATCAACGTCGGCACCTACCGGGTGATGATCCACGACAAGAACACCCTGGGCTTTTACATCTCGCCGGGCAAGCACGGGCGCATCCATCGCGACAAGTACCTGGCGCTGGGCGAGAAGATGCCGACGGCCGTGGTGCTGGGCGGCGACCCCATGACCTTCCTGCTTTCCTCCAGCGAGGTGCCCTACGGCCTTTGCGAATACGACGTGGTCGGCGGCGTGCGCGGCAAGCCCATCAAGTGCGTCAAGGGCAAGGTCACGGGCCTGCCGTTCCCGGCCAATGCCGAGATCGTGCTCGAGGGCTGGGTCGATCCCAAGGAGTTCCGCCCCGAGGGGCCGTTCGGCGAGTGGACCGGTTACTACGCCTCCGACGTGCGCGACGAGCCCGTCCTGCACGTCGAGGCGATCTATCACCGCAACGACCCGATCATGCTCGGCTGCGCGCCGCAGCGCCCGCCCGACGAGCTGGCGCGCTACCGGGCCGTGGCCCGCTCGGCCCTGTTAAAAAGGTCGATCGAAAGCGCGGGCGTGCCGGACGTGACCGCCGTGTGGGCCCACGAGGTGGGCACCGCGCGCATGTTCGTCGCCGTCTCGATCAAGCAGCGCTATGCCGGTCACGCGACCCAGGCGGGCCATGTCGCCTGCCAGTGCCATGTCGGCGCCTATGCCGGCAAGTACGTGGTGGTGGTGGACGACGACATCGACGTCTCCAACCTCGAAGAGGTGATGTGGGCGGTGGTGACCCGGTCCGATCCGGCGACGTCCATCGACATCGTCAAGAACGCGTGGTCGACGCCGCTCGATCCCAGGCTCGAGCCCGAAGAGCGGGAGAAGAAAAACTTCACCAACTCGCGGGCGATCATCAACGCCTGCCGGCCGTTCCACTGGAAGGACGAGTTCCCGAAGGTCAACAAGCCGAGCGCGGATTTGGAGAAGGAAACCCGCGAGAGGTTCTCCTACCTGCTCGACTGAGTCGCCAAGGGGTTTGGTCCGGCGATGTCAAGGCTAGAGCGCGATCCGAAGCGGTTAACGGACCCCTGAAATCCGGAATGAGGGGAAGAGTCTGCTCAACCAAGTAAAGGAGCCTGTCTTGGCGAAATTTTTGCTGAAGCGAATGGTTTTCACCAGCGTGTTATTGGCCGCCGCGGCATGCGGTGAGCCGTCAAAAGGCGACATTCTCGAAAAAGCGAAAGGAATTACGGCCAAGACCGAGTTGGCAAAAGCCCTCGGGAAGCCTGATGACATCAGCAAGCTCGGCCCCATCGAGACCTGGACATACAAAGCGTCCAACGGCGAGGTCGTGTTTCTTATCACGGGCGAAACGGTCGCCTTGCAAGCCGCCGGCAGCTCACAGTAGAACGATCATCCTTCGAAGCGGAATGTCCCGAACGACCGTCCGGGGGTTCGCCCGGCCGGGCGGACGCCGCTGGATGCCTCAAAGCGTCGATCGAGCTTGGCGGGCTTCTCGGGCGGGCCCACGGCGGGCGGAAGAACGGCCCGGCGCCCCGAGGCCGGAATTCGACCGGCATGCGGCGCGCTATGTTGGCTCGGGCGTCCCCTCAAAGGCGGAGCGCCGTTGTGACAAAGCCATTGCCAAGCTGTTCATCACATAAGCATTATCCGTACGTCGGGATGCGGCGCCGGATGGCCGCTGCGCCCCGCATAGCGTAAAGGGGGGGAAACGTCATCATGACATCCAGGATTCGAGCGTTTATCGTCGTCGGGTCTCTGGCCGTTGTGGTCGGCGGCTGCGGCTGGAGCAAGGTACAGACCATGAAGGAGGTCCAGCCGTCGGGCAGCAAATTCGACAAGGCGCTCCACGGCGGCTACGTCAAGCTGGCCGAGAGCGAGGCGGCCGAAGAGGACTGGCGCGACGCGGTGACCTTCGCCGAGCGCGCGATCACCGCGGCGTCGGGAAAGCCGGTGTACGCGGAGGCGATCGAGGCCCGTGATCTGCCCAAGGATAAGATGAAGGAGCTCCTTCGCGCCCGCAATCGCCTGGTCTCGGCCCTGATCCGCAACGGCAGGAAAAAGGCCCCGGGCGATGCGGCCCATGCCCAGGTCATGTTCGACTGCTGGATGGAGGAGCAGGAGGAGAATCACCAGCCCAAGGACATCAAGAGGTGCCGCGCCGGCTTCGAGGAAGCCATGGCCAAGGTCGATGCGGCGTTGAAGCGGAAGCCCAAGCCCAAGGCCAAGCGCAAACCGGCGCCCAAGCCGGCCCCCAAGATTGCCGCCAGGCCGGCGCCCAAGCCCAAGCCGGCCACGGCAAGCTTCATCGTCTATTTCGACTTCGACAGCGCCAAAATCACTTCCGATGGCCGGGCCGTCATCGACAAGGCCCTCGGCTGGGCCAAGGACAAGGGCGCGTCTGTCGTGACCGTCACCGGACATACCGACCGCGCCGGGACGAACGCCTATAACATGAAGCTCTCGCAAAAGCGGGCCAAGGCGGTGGCCGACGCCCTGATCCGCAGCGGAATCGGGCCCGGCGCCGTCAAAACGCGCGCGTCCGGCGAGGAAAATCCGGCGGTCGCAACCGCCGACGGAAAGCGCGAAGCCCGGAATCGACGTGTGGAAATCAACCTCGTTGAGCAGGCCGAATAGCCGTTGAACCCGGGGCCGGTCCGAAAAGGCCGAGGCGCCGTGCTCGGTTAAACCATTGCGCCGGGCCGGAGCCCTCCGCCGGTCCCGGGTGGCCGCAAGGAAAACGTGGTAAAAGCGGATAAATCGACACGCACGCCGGCCACGCTTCCAAGGAGAGACTTGCCATGAAAAAGCTGCTCATCGGTTTCGCCGTCGTCATCGTCCTGATCGTCGCGGCGGCCATTGCCATCCCGTTCTTGGTGCCCCTCGAGACCTACAAGGAGGAGATCGCCGCGCGGGTCCGCGACGCGACCGGCCGCGAGCTGACGATCAAGGGCGACATCAAGTTCTCGCTCCTGCCGCGGATCGAGCTCGAGGTCGACGACGTCGCCTTCTCGAACGCGCCCGGGGCAGGCACGGAGGACATGGCGAAGCTTGCGAAGCTGGAGCTTCGGCTCAAGCTCATGCCGCTGCTTTCGGGTGAGGTGGCGATCGACAGCTTCGTGCTCGTCGACCCGGTCATTCGGCTCGAGATCGACAAGCAGGGCCGGCCCAACTGGGCCGTCGCGGCCCGGCCGGGCGGCCCGGCCGACGCCGAAGGCGCGCCCTCCGGCGCGGCGCGCCCGGCCGAGGCGACCGAGCGCGGCATGGCGTTGAGCGAGCTCCGCCTCGGCGATGTTCGCCTGGTCAACGGGTCCGTCACCTACGTCGATGCGCGGAGCGGGGCAAAGCAGCAGTTGAGCAAGATCAACATGCGGCTGTCCCTGCCCGACCTCGACAGCCCCCTCGCCGGCGCCGGCGCCGTGACCTGGAACGGCAAGAGGGTCGAGCTCAAGCTCGATGTGGCCAAGCCGCGGCGGTTGCTCGCCGGAGAGAGCACGACCGTCGCGGTCAAGCTCGCCGCCGAGCCGGTCAAACTCGATTATAGCGGATCGATCACCAATGCCAATCCGGTGCGCATCGACGGCGCGCTCGACCTCGATGTGCCGTCGCTGCGCGCCCTCGCGGCGTGGACGGGAAACCCGATCCAGGCGCCCGGCGGCGGTCTCGGGCCGCTCGGCATCAAGGGCAAACTCTCCGCCGCCGGTCCGCGCCTGACCTTCTCGGACGTTGAGATGGCCCTGGACGCGATTGCGGCGAAGGGCGAGTTGCTGGTCGACGCGGGCAGGGCCAGGCCCTATCTGAAAGCCCGCCTCGAGGTCGCGCGCCTCGACCTCAACCCATACCTGCCGCCGGAGAAGCCTGACGGCGCGCCGGCCAAGGCGGGCGGCCCCGCGCCCAAGGCCGCCGCGGGCTGGAGCGACGATCCGATCGAGCTTGCCGCGCTCAGGGGGGCCGACGCGGACCTCGCCCTCAGCGTCGGCTCGATCGCCGTCCGCAAGATCGAGGTCGGCAAGAGCGTCCTTACGGTTGAGCTCAAGAACGGCAGGCTGACCGCCGATCTGACCGAGCTCGCGCTTTATAAGGGCAGCGGCCGGGGCCGGGTCGTCCTCGATGGCGCCGGCAGGGTTCCCGCCGTCGAGACGACGTTCAAGCTGGCCGGGGTTGAGGCCGAACCGTTGCTGCGCGATGCCGCGGGCGTCGAGCGGTTGAGCGGCACCGCCGCCGCCGAGCTTGCGTTCGCGGGCCGGGGCCGGAGCCAGCGCGAGCTGATCGGTACGCTCAACGGCAGGGGCGCGGTGACGTTCGCCGACGGCGCCATCAAGGGCATAAACCTGGGGGCGATGGTGCGCAACGTGTCCTCGGCGTTCCTCGATTCTCAGGCCAGGGAGACACAGCAGACCGACTTCTCCGAGCTCTCCGGCACCTACACCATCACCAACGGCATCGTGAGGAACACCGACCTCGCGCTCAAATCGCCCCTGTTGCGCCTCTCCGGCGCCGGCACCGTCGATCTGCCCCGGCGCACGGTCGACTACCGGGTCGAACCGAAGCTGGCGATGACGACCGAGGGCCAGGGCGGCCGGCGCGAGGTGGCCGGCATCATGGTCCCGGTGGTGATCACGGGGCCATGGGACGATCTCAGCTACCGGCCGGATCTCGGCGGCATGGTGAAGGAGCAGCTGAAGGATCCGGGCAAGGCCCTCGAATCGGTGAAAGGCTTGCTGAAGGGACTCACCGAACCGGGGACGGCGGGCGAGCCGGCGACCGAGGAAGCCGAGCCGGCGCCGGCGCCGATGACCAACCCCCTGGACGCGCTCAAGGGTCTCTTTGGAAGGTAAGGGGGAAGGACGGCGGCTTTCGGGCGGAGATGCGCCGGCGGTTGCAACGCGCCAAGGGCGGACTATCTATCAAGATCGAGGTTTCATTATGATCATTCATTTTCGTGCGCCCCGAACCGCATTGCGCATGGCCGGCGCCACGTTGCTCCGGCTGGCGCTGGCGTTCGGATTCGTGGCGGGCCCGGCGATCGCCCAGGAGTTCGAGCTGCCCGCGGGCTTCATCGCCCGTCACGAGCCCGAGCTCTCCGAATCGGGTGAGTGGCGGGCGCTGCTGACCGTCAGGCCCGAACCGGGCCCCTTTTCCGAGCTCAGCGCGATTCACCTGCGCGAGGTAAACGAATCGGTCAAGGATCCCGTGGCATGGCTGAAACGGAGGTTGACCCTGGAGCTCGGCGACACGGCCGGCGCCGGGGACGTGCTCAACAGCCCCGACAGTCCCTTCGCCGATCCGTTCTTCGACGCCCTGCGCAAGGCCATCCCCGAGCTGATGAAGTTCGTCGAGTCGGTCGCCGAGCTGCCGCTGGGCGCCTGCGACGATCCGGGGAAAGGCTATAACGCCAGCGGGTCCTTCGATGAATTTTACTGTGTTTTCGTCGTCGGGCCGCTCCGCCAGTACCGCGTGCTGAGGCTGCAGAACGTTCACGGCCGGTGGTTCTACACGGACATTGAAACCATGAACGAGCGCCGTCTGCGCCACCTGCTGGCCATCGCCGACACGTTCAAGCTCAAGCGCTAGCTCGTGAACTCATAAATGGGGATCGGGTTCAATGCGGTGCATTGATGTCCGCTTAGAGCCTGGAACCTGACCTAGGCCGACCGCAAGGCTACTTCTGCTGATAGCCACAAGCAGACATTGAGACCGACGGCATTGCTGCCTGCAAAACGGCTGCCCCTATGAGAGCAAGGCTTGCGTACCTCCCCAAAGGTCACGCAAGATCTCACTCGCAGGTCGCGCCGGAGCCAATCGAGCTGATTGCCCAGCCCAGGCCTGCATCCGATCGATGTCATTGTTCCTTATGGCAGTATCCCGCATGGCTTGCGTCAGGCCACGTTGGACAGGGTACGGAGCCGGCGCGGGTGCGCCTGGTGCGGTCGCCTCGCGAGCATAGGCGGTCGCGAGGCTGCGACCTGGACGGCCGGAAAAGGCGCTTGTAACCAGTGTTTCCTCCGGCACAGTCGGGCCGATGGCATCGGCCCAAGCTGAGGGCAGTTTCGCTTCTGGGCACCGCAGAAAGCCGGTGCCGATCTGGACAGCAGAGGCGCCGAGGATCAAAGCTGCCGCGACGCCGCGCGCATCGGCAATGCCACCAGTCGCAATCACGGGGACGTTCACTGCATCGACAACGGCCGGAAGCAGCGAGAAGAGGCCGACCATGCAAGTTTCGGCCTTCGCCGGATCGAATGCACCTCGGTGGCCACCCGCCTCCATCCCCTGAGCGACAATAATATCAGCACCCGCGTCCTGCGCGGCTCTTGCCTCGGCGACGGTTGTCACAGTCGCGAACCATTTGATTCCTTTGGCCTTCATCCGGTCAACGAACGCGGGCGGATAAAGACCCATTATCGATGAGATGATGAGTGGGCCAACCTCCAGCATTGCCTCGCACTGCGCCTCAAAATCGGGCGGTGTCACGTTGCCAGCCTCGAAAGAAACCTCCGGGCCCCACCTGCCAAGAAACGCGCACACCGCATGTTCCGCCCTCTCATCGCGCTTGGGAGCACGGTCAGGAATCCAAAGATTGAGTTGAAATCCTCCTTTGCTGCTGGCGCGCACTTCCGATGCCCAGGCCTTAATGGCTTCTGGCCGCATCAAGAGGGCACCGCATGCACCAAGCGCGCCCTCGTTAGCCACGGCAATAGAGAGCGACGGCGGACATGCACCCGCCATCGGCGCGAGCAATATTGGAATACGAAGATTGTAGGCCTTGCAGAATGATTCCGCACGGACAAAGCCTGGATGGGGTGTGGGCATGTTGATGGGCTCCAAACCTTAGTTTAGCGAGAGGGGTCGTTCAGCCCGGCTTCGGCTATGTTCCAGCCGACAGCTTCGAGCATCACCGGTAAGATCGGAGTGTAGACGAACCGGCCGAGGCCTAAAGCTGCCGCGCGGCGGCCTTTTCACCTTTACGGCAGGGACCGAATTGTATGGTTGGAGGGTGGGATTGTCTATGAACGCCGGTATGTCCGGATTGGGTCACGAGCAGACTCCATGGTCACTGTGTCGATACGTCCGCTCTTAGGGCTGAAGCGGACGTAATCGGCGGAA
>JBHICL010000152.1:0-7421 GCA_046759605.1 Alphaproteobacteria bacterium
GTCGAGAACGTCCACGCCCGCGAGCTCCGTCAACGCCGTCTCGGAGAAGACGACGTGGCTGGCCGCCTTCAGCAGCCGGTCTCCTTCCGACGCCGGGGCGCGGTCGCAGTCCAGGACCGCGGGCGCGCCGCGCGCCGCGGTCGCGCTGAGCGCCGCTTCGGCTCCATCCGGCCAGCGCGTATCCACCAGCACCGCATCCATGCCGGCAAGGGCGCCGCCGTCGAGCCTGGCCCCATTGCCGAACAGGCGCGGATCCACATGGTTCACGATGAGACGCTCCCCGGTCCGGTCCACGAGGACTGCGGAAACGGACGAGCCGCAACCGGCAACCTGTTCGACGTGCGTGGTATCCACATCCCAATCACGGAGCTCGGCGAGAATGCGCTGGCCCACCGCGTCGTCGCCGACGCGGCCAACGTAGCGGGCATGGCCGCCGAGCGCCGTCACCGTCGCCGCTGCATTGGCGGCGACGCCGCCACCGATCTCGCGATACTCTCGAGCGTAGTATTTGCCGGCCGCGGAAGGCAGCTCATCCACCGAGAACACGATGTCGAGCACCGCGATACCGACGCAGGCGACAGCCGTCATGGCCACCCCACCCTCCGAGGCGATCTCCGCGCTGGACTCATTCCGCTGTCAACACCCGGCGCACGTTCTCCGCCGTGACGGCGCTGACCCTCAGGTTGGCTTCCTCGGTGATACCGGCCACGTGGGGCGTGAGCAGCAGGTTCGGCACGTCGGCGAAGACGGCGCCGGCGCGCGCGTCCAGGGGCTCGTTCGCGAAGACGTCGAGGGCGGCGCCTGCCAGCTTGCCGCTGCGAAGCGCCTCGACGAGGGCCTCTTCATCGACGACGCCGCCACGCGCGGTGTTCACCAGGACGGCCCCCGTCCGCATCCCGGCGATGACCGCCCCATCGATGAGGTTTCGCGTACCCGGCGATAACGGGACGTGCAGGCTGACCGCGTCGCTGGAGCGAAGGAGCTCCGCAAACTCCATGCGCGCGGCCTTGATCCAGGCCGCGTCATCCGGGGCCAGGTAGGGATCGTGGGCCGCCACCTTCATGCCGAGCGCGGTTGCGCGTTCGGCGACGCGGCGCGCGATGCCGCCAAAGCCCACGAGTCCAAGGCGTTTGCCCGCGACCTCGCGACCGACCAGCGCCTCACGGGGCCAGGCTCCGGCAATGACCTCGTGGGAGGAAAGAAACGCGCCGCGCAGCAGGATCAGGACGGCGGCGATCACGTACTCGGCGACGGTGGCGGCGTTGGCGCCCGTGGCGGGGCAGACCTCGATTCCCCGGGCCTTGCAGGTCTCCAGGTCGATGTTGTCCAGCCCGACCCCGAGACGCCCGATCACCTGGAGCTTTGGAGCGCGAGCCAGAAGGCCGCCGTCGACGCGCGTCCGGTTGCGCACGATCAACCCGCGGGAGTCGGCGAGCGCCGCCGAGAGGTCCCCTGGGCGGTCCACCAGCGTCGGATCGTGAAGCACGTTGAAGTCACGCCGGAGGCTGTCGACGGCGCGCTCGTCCATGAACTCGGAGATGACGATGTCCGCCATGGCGTCCCTTTGTCGGGCTGGCTCAGCTCAGCCTGTAGAACCGGATGGCGTTGTCGCGAAACAGCTTCCTCAGTTCTTCCTCGGAGCTCCCCGAGACGGCCCATTCGAGGGTCTCGACCCAACGCGGATATGTGGTGGCGAGGGTGGAGACCGGCCAGTCGCCGCCGTACACGACACGGTCGAAGCCGAAACACTCGATGACGTGATCGATGTAGGGACGCAGGTCGTCGCGGGTCCAGCTCTCATGATCGGCCTCGGTGACCATGCCCGAGACCTTGCAGTGGACGTTCGGCATGGCGGCCAGCTCGCCGATCTCGGCGCGCCACGGTTCGAGGACCCCGTCCTTGATGTTCGGCTTGCCGACATGATCGAGAATGAATCGAACCTCGGGGCATCGGCGCACCAGCTCGACGACGCTCGCCAGCTGCGGGTGGTAGATGCAGATGTCGAAGCTCAGATCGAACTTCGGCAACAGCTTGATGGCGGCGATGAAGTCCGGCCGCAGGCAGAACTCGGGATCGGACTCCTGCTGGATCAAGCGACGGACGCCGCGCAGGATGGCGTGGTCCCTGAGCCGTTCCAGGTCCGGTTCGACGGCCGCGCCCTTCTCGAGCGGCGCATGGGCCACCATGCCCTCGATCCGGTGATCCTCCCGCGCCTCGGCGGCGACCCAGTCGGCCTCGTCGAGATAGCGCGTGGGTTCCACGTCGCATTCGAGGAACACCATCTTATCGACCGCGACCTCGCCCCGGGCGATGTCGTAATCGCGCGGGAGGAACGGCCGGTTCAAGGCCGGCTGCTCGGCGAGCCAGGGATAGTCGAGGACGCGGGTATCCCAGATATGCAGGTGCGTGTCGACGATGGGAAAGGAAACCATGGCGCGCCTCCTCCCGCGGCGTTCATCGGTGGCGGAAACGTAGCACGTACTTCGTGCCGTCGAGGAGTATGGCATCCGCGGGTGCTGCCCGCTTGGGCCTAGCGCGGGGCCGTCACCGCGGCAATGGTCTTCTCAAGATTACGCGGCCGGGGCGGCGGCATCTCCTGCCGCACGGGAATGCCCCAGCCGGGCGGACCCACCAGGACGCCGTCCTCGACGACGATGCCGCCGCGGACGATCGTGTGCACCGGCGCCCCCTTCACGGGCCGCCCGTGCCACGGCGAGATGCGGCTCAGGGAGTGGAGCCGGTCCTGATCGATGGTCTCCCGGCGCTCCATGTCGACGACGACGATGTCGGCGTCGGCGCCGGGTTGGAGCACGCCCTTCCGCGGATAGAGTCCCCAGGCCCTGGCCGGGTTGGCCGCCACCCAACGCACATAGTCGGTGATCGCCATCCTCCCGCGGTCGACCTCCGTGAGCATGAGGCGCATCTGGGTCTCGACTCCGGGAAAGCCGCACTGGCATTGCCAGATGTTCGGGCTCGTTTTCTCCTCGGGCTGATGCGGCGCGTGGTCGGTCGCGATCATGTCGATCGTTCCATCGTCGAGCGCTTGCCACAGGGCCTCCGCGTGCCCTGGTTCGCGGACCGGCGGGTTGATGCGCATGACGCCGCCCAGATGCGCCATGTCGTCGGTCGAGAGCAGCAGGTAATGCGGGCATGTCTCCGCCGTGACGTCGACGCCGCGGGCCTTGGCATCGCGTATCAGTGGGACCGCGTCCCGGGTGCTCACATGCGCGATATGGAGTCGCGCGCCGGTCCACTCGGCGAACGCGATCGCCCGTCCGACCGCCTCGCCCTCGCACACCTCCGGCCGCACGGCCGGGTGCGCGAGGGGGTCCGTGCGTCCCGCGCCCTCGACCCGCTTCTGGCGCCGCGCCAGGATCGACGCGTTTTCCGCGTGGACGGCGCAACGCAGGCCAAGCCGCGCGAGCACCTCGAACCCCTCCAGCATCGCCCCGTCGCTGGGCGCCATGACCTCGCCGAAGGTGTTGCCCATGTAACATTTGAAGGCGGCGGCGCCCTTGCTGCCGAGGGCCGTTAGTTCGTCGATGTTGTGCTCGTCGAGGAGCGCGTAGACGCCGAAATCCACGTGCGCCTGACGTCGGGCCAGCTCGAGCTTCTGCGCGAGGGCCTCCACCGAAGCTGTCGGCGGGTGGGTGTTCGGCATCTCGAGGACCGTGGTCACGCCACCGCAGGCAGCCGCCGCCGTTCCGGACCGCCAGTTCTCCTTGTATGCGTGGCCCGGCTCGCGGAAATGCACATGGCTGTCGATGGCGCCCGGAAGCACGTACATCCCGGCTGCGTCGAGCGCCTTTTCGGCCCGTGGCAGAACCGCCTCGTCGCCGATGGCCGTGATTCTGCCGTCGTTCACCGCAATGTTCGCCTCGACGACGCCGTCGGGATGAACGACGCGCCCGCCATGAATCACGAGGTCGACGGTGTGCTCCGTCACTGGCCGCTCCGCGGTAGGTTGCTCTCTTTGCGGTCCTGGTACATCAACCGTCGCCGTCCGGTCACGGAGCATGCCACGAGGATCACAACGGCGCGAGGAGTGATCGCCGTCACACTCCGGAAAAGGCTCGTATGCTAGCTTGTCAGGGAATCTCCGAGCTTCCTTGGAGGGCCAGGAGCCCCCTCCTCCTCCCGCTACCTCCTGGCCCTATTTTCTTGCCCCGGCTCCGGTTCCGGCAGGACGATCTTGTCAAACACCCGAACGTTGTCGCATCCTTTCTTATCCGCCGCTCCCGGAAGCGCGCATAACCCGTTGAAAATGTGTGGGTCACGGCATGCTCGGTGGGGAAGCGGCGGCGCACACGAGGGAGGGGTCTGGCAATGCGCGGTCTCAGCGAAGAACGTCAACGAGCGCTGGAGAAGCAATCCGAGGGTGTGGAGGTCCTGGGAGCACGCAATGAGTCCTACGACGCGATCCTGAGCCCGGCGGCGCTGGGTCTCGTCGCTCTGTTGGAACGCCAGCACGACGCCCGGCGGGTGGAGCTGCTGGAAGCACGGCGTGAGCGGCAGGCGCGCCTCGACGCCGGGGAGCGCCCGGACTTTCTGGCGGAGACCGCGGCGATACGAGAGGCGGACTGGACCGTTGCGCCGCTGCCCCCGGACCTGTTGGACCGTCGTGTCGAGATTACGGGCCCCACCGACCGGAAGATGATCATCAACGCCCTCAATTCGGGGGCCAGCGTATTCATGGCGGATTTCGAGGACGCCAACTCCCCCACCTGGGACAACATGGTCCGGGGCCAGATCAACCTCCACGACGCCGCACGCGGGACGATCGAGTACACAGACCCCTCGACCGGCCGCGAATACAAGCTCGGCGACGAACGGGCGACCCTCCTCGTACGACCTCGCGGCTGGCACCTGCCCGAGCGGAACGTGTTGGTGGACGGACGGCCCGTCTCCGGCGCGCTTTTCGACTTCGCTCTCTATTTCTTTCACAACGCGCGGACCCTGCTGAACAACGAGACCGGCCCGTACTTCTACTTGCCCAAGCTGGAGAGCCACCTCGAAGCGCGATTGTGGAACGATGTCTTCAACACCGCGCAGGACGCTCTGGACATCGCCCGGGGGACGATCAAAGCCACCGTGCTGATCGAGACGATCCTTGCCGCCTTCGAGATGGACGAGATCCTTTACGAGCTGCGCGAGCACTCGTCGGGACTCAACTGCGGACGGTGGGACTACATCTTCAGCTTCATCAAGAGGTTCCGGAACGATCCGGCCGCAGTGTTGCCGGATCGTGCCGAGGTGACCATGACCCGGCATTTCATGCACTGCTACAGCCTGTTGCTGATCAAGACCTGTCACAGGCGCAACGTCCACGCCATGGGTGGGATGGCGGCCCAGATCCCCATCAAAGGCGACGAGGCCGCCAACGAGGAGGCGCTGGCCAAGGTGCGGACCGACAAGGAACGCGAGGTGAGCGACGGTCATGACGGTACCTGGGTCGCCCATCCCGGCCTCATCCCGGTGGCCCGGGAAGTGTTCGACAGGGGGATGCCGACGCCGAACCAGATCGATCGAAAACGGGAGGACGTCCATGTGACCGCCGAGGACCTGCTGCGCGTCCCCCGCGGCCACATCACGGCCGCCGGCTTCCGTCATAACGTGAACGTGGCAATCGGCTATCTCGCCGCGTGGCTGGGCGGCAACGGCTGCGTGCCGCTCTACAACCTGATGGAGGATGCGGCGACGGCGGAGATCTCGCGCGCACAGCTGTGGCAATGGCTGCGGCACGGCGCCTCTCTCAAGGACGGGCGCACGGTGGACGAGGCGCTGTTCCTCGAAGTGCTGGCGGAAGAGAAGGGCAAGATCCGCGCCGAGGCGGGCGATGCCGTCTACGAGGCGTCCCACTTCGAGGAGGCCGCCGAGCTGCTGGGGCGCATGGTGACGGCGCCGGAATTCGAGGAATTTCTCACCCTGCCCGCCTACGAGATGGTGCTGAGGGAGGCGTGAGCCGGCGTGCCCGCGCCTCAGGCGGCCGCACGCATCTTCAGCTTCATGCCGACGACCTGGTAAATGTCCAGGCCGGTGATGCTGGCGATCTCCCTGAGCGGCAGCGAGGTCTCGCGTATCAGCATGCGGGCGTGCAGGAACGGGTTCATCCGCGAATGGCTATGGTAGCGCCTGGCGGTCCGTCCCGGTTGCGCCTGCTCACTGGACTCGGCGTCGAGGCCGCGGGCGCGCGCGGCCCTGAGAGCGGCCGCGCGGCGGAACTTGTCGGCGAGGATCTGCTGGTCCATCAGGATGATCTTGCCGAGGTCCGGATCCGCTCGGGCAGGCCTCCGTGGGGGCTCGGCAACCCGTGGCTCTGGCGCGGAGGCGGCGGCTTCCTGCAGGCTCATGCCGCATTTCGCGGCCAGGCGGGTGGCGGCGGCCAGCGCATTGTCGCGCTCGCCCTTGAACGGGCTCTCGGCCGCCATTTTCAGGAGGGCGTGAAAGCGCTCCCGTTCCGCCGCTGTGAGGGCTCTGTAAATGGTTCGTTTCCCGAGCGCTGGCAGCCTTGCCGACGGTGGAAGATGGTGGACCTGGGTTCGGGATAACGTACCCCCGTGCGGCCGATCAGTGCAAACTCCGGAGCCTGTTCCCGGCCGGTGCCCCCCGGTTCACACGAGCCAGCGTTGCTTCCAAGCCTGAAAAACCAGGACGTCCCAGAGGTGGTACTGCCAGTTGTGGTCACCCGAGAGGTGCTCGTTCCACGTCCGGCGGACTGCATCCGCGTCGACGAATCCCTCGTCGCGAAGCTGCCGTTCGTCGAGCAGGTCCTCCGCCCAGTCCCGCAGCGGCCCTCGCAACCAGCGGTCGATCGGCACGCCGAACCCCATTTTCGGCCGGTCGATGAGGCTCCGCGGCACGTGGCGATAGAGAACCTGACGCAGCAGCCATTTTCCTTGACCGCCGTTGACCTTGAGCCGCGTCGGCAGCCGCCAGGCGAACTCCACGACCCGGTGATCAAGGATCGGCACCCGCGCCTCCAGGCTCGCCCCCATGCTGGCCCGGTCGACCTTCGTAAGGATGTCGTCCGGCAAATAAGTGACCAGATCGAGGAACTGCATACGCTCGATGAGCCCCGGCATCTCGGGACAGTCGGGCCCTTGCCGCAACTCCCTTTCCGCGTCTTCCGATTGGGGAACGAGCGTGTCCCAGTGGGTGACGAACAGGCGGTACCAGGCGTCCGGATCCTCGATCGGCAGTATGTCGGCCGCTTTGTAGAGCTTGTCGCCAGGCTGCGGCGGCCTCGAGCGTGGAGGAAGGATCCGAAAGGCGCGGTCCCAGCTCGCGGGCGAGAAGGCCCTGATGGTTCTCGCCATGCCCCCACGTGCCGGGCGCGGTATTCGGCGCATCCATCGCCACAGCCGGTCGCTCCAGAAATAGCGGTTGTAGCCCGCGAACAGCTCGTCACCGCCGTCGCCCGA
>JBHICL010000153.1:0-7409 GCA_046759605.1 Alphaproteobacteria bacterium
GGCCAAGGCGCCAGCCGTCCTGGCCGCCCTCGAGTTATCGGTGCCGCCTCAGAGCCAGACGCTTCAACAGCCGCCGGCGAACGTGGCCCCGGCACTGGTGCCGACCGGGGCCACTGGAAGCGCGGCCAGCGGGGACGGTCTCGAAATCAGTCTTCCAGGGCTGAGGCAGGCCGCCATCGCGGCCGACGCGGCGGCGCGCGCCCGTCCCGCGTCCCCTGCATACCAGGCTCCGGTAAGGCAAGTAGCCGTGGTCCTTCAGCAAGGCCTCAAGTCCGGCGCCGACCGCTTCCACATTCGACTGTACCCGGCGGAACTCGGGCGTGTGGACGTGAAGCTGGAAATCGCCCACGACAAGATCGTCCACGCCCTGGTCACGGTCGAAAAAATCGAAACGCTGCAGGCGCTGGAACGGGACTCGCACAGCCTGCAGCAGGCGCTGGAGCAGGCCGGACTACGCGCCGACGCCGACAGTCTCTCGTTCCGCCATGGGAGGATGGGTGGCCAGGCGACATCGTCGGAGGGCGAGAACGCCCGACCGGACGACGGGTCGGAGATCGACGGCAACCCGGACGAGCTTGCGGTCGAAGAGAGCCAGCCACGGCGCCGGCATGATGGACTGCTGGATCTCGAGGTATAGGAGACCATCATGGACGTGACCCAAGCGCTTGGACCGGGTACCGCCATCGGCTCTGGCGACGCGCGCCGATCCTTGGGCGAGAACTTCGACACCTTCCTCACGCTGCTCACGACGCAGCTCGCCAACCAGGATCCTCTTTCGCCCATGGACTCCACCGAGTTCACGAACCAGGTCGTACAGTTCAGCGCGCTCGAGCAGCAGATCAACCAGAGCCAGAACCTCGCGGCGCTGATCGCACTCATGAGCTCGTCTCAGGCCCTTGCCGCGACGGGATACATCGGCAAGACGGTCGAGGCGGAAAGCCCCGTCGCCATCCTGGAGAACGGCAAGGCGACCATCCCGTACTCGATGCCGCCGGGCGCGGAGAGCGCGACCATCACGATCTTCGACGATGGCGGCAACGTCGTCGGCTCGTTCGACGCCGGATCCCGCCTCGGGCGCAACGAGTTCATCTGGAATGGAAAGAACAGCCAGGGCGTTCCACAGCCGGACGGTGTCTACAGCGTGCTGCTTGGGGCCAAAGACGCCGACGGCAGGCCCGTCGACGGTGGCAAAGTGTTCTTCACGGGCAGGGTAACCGAAGTGGCGAGGGACGACGGCACTGTCCTGCTCAAGGTCGGCGACATCGGCGTAGAGCTGGAGAGAGTCGCCGCCGTGCGGATCGACATGTAGTCGGTCCCTATCGAGCTAAGGTGCAACATGCCTTTGGCATATCGTCAGGAGGACGGAGATGAGCATCTTTGGAGCAATGCAGTCAGGAGTTTCCGCTTTGTCGGCCAACAGTAACAAGATGGGAATGATCGCGGACAACGTCTCCAACATGAACACCGTCGGCTACAAACATTTCGAGGCGCACTACACCACCCTCGTCACCGCCGCGAACTCGGGCACGCAGTACGCGCCGGGTGGCGTTCGGTCGTCGCCGTTTCAGCTCGTCGACTCCCAGGGTCTCTTGGAGGCCTCGCAGAACCCGACCGACATCGCCATCAGCGGCAACGGATTCTTCGTCGTCAACGAGGCGGCGACGCCCGGACCCGGAGATCGTTATCTCTTTACCCGCGCCGGCCAGTTCTCGTTCGACGACGGCGGCTACCTCAAGGGCAACGGCTTCTACCTGATGGGCTGGACGACGCTTCCGGACGGCTCCTACGATGTGGACCAGGACGGCGTCGCGGATCCGGCCAATCCTGATCCGACCGATTTGACGCGCCTGCAGGCCATTCGCCTGAACAATCTCACGAGCACCGCCGTCCCGACGACAACCGTCAGCCTGGGCCTCAACCTGCCCGCGACCGCGGCCGTCGGCGACACGCAGACGATGACGGCCAGGATCTTCGACTCTCTCGGAACGGCGCACAACGCCAGCCTGGAGTGGCGCAAGACGGTGGCATCGCCACCCACCTGGACGCTCAGCGTCACAAACATCACGCGGGCGGACAACGGCGCGGCATCAACCAGCGGTCTCGGATTCCCAGTCGTCGTCGACACCGTGACCTTCAGCGGCAACGGACTGCCCTCGGGCTTCGGCCCGAGCCCCCTCTCGGTGGCGAACTGGACCTCGGGAGCCTCCCCGAGCACGGTCAGTTTCAATCTTGGCACGGCGAACCAGGCCAACGGGGTCACCCAGTCCGCGGCCCCCTTCATCGTAAGCTACATCGACCAGGACGGCGTCGGCGTGGGCCGGTTCGAATCGGTTGAGATCGGGGAGAACGGGCTCGTATCGGCCCTGTTCGATAACGGCAGCCGGCGAGCGGTCTACCGCCTGCCCATAGCCTCCTTTCCCAACCCCAACGCATTGCAGGCCGTGTCCGGCAACGCTTGGGCCGAGACGCAGGATGCGGGCTCTCATTTCCTGAACGAGGCAGGTACGGCGGCCGCAGGTTCGATCTCGCCCAAGAGCCTGGAGGCGTCCACCGTGGATCTCGCGGGAGAATTCACCGAGATGATCCTGACACAGCGGGCGTTCACCGCCAGCACGAAGATCATCACCACGGCCGATGCCATGCTCGAGGAACTTGTGCGGATCAAGCGGTAAGCCAGGCCGATCGTTCGTCGGAAGCCTCTCCGGCACCGTGCGGGCTTTGCGTTTAGGGGTTTTTTAAGGCTGCGCGACTAGTGTCTGTCCGCCTAGGGGCTCTCACGTTCAGGCAGAAAGTGGGACAAGGATGGACCATAACGGAATCGGGCAGGAAGCAAAACCGGCGACGCGGGAAGGGCCTCCGGTCACGCTGGAAGATCTACCGCCTCGCGGTACGACGCGCTGGGTAGTGCGCCGAAAGGCAGCGGTGGTCGCCGGTGTCCGAGCCGGAATCATCACACTGGAAGAAGCCTGTCGGCGCTACACACTCTCGGTGGAAGAATTCCTTTCCTGGCAGCGCCTGATCGACCAGCACGGCGAGCGCGCCCTCAGGGTAACCCGCCTCAAGGACTATCGCGACTCGCAGCAGGAGCCCGCCGAAAGGCAAGCCGGCCACGCACTTGGCGAGTAGCAAGCACTGGGCAGCCCGGTAGGCAAGTTATTCCCACCCCCGGGCAAATATTGCCGCCAATTTAACGAGATTTTCACTGACCGCGCGTAGTTTCGGGGCGCGTCGCGACCGCAGGATGCGGCGCGGTTCTGGCCCTAGCACGAGTGGAGCGGTGTGAACGCGTTCTTTCAGACAGTGTACCAGCTTGGGCCCCGGCGGCTCGCGACGATGATAGCGGTAGCCGCCGGACTGGGCGTCTTCTTGATGTTTCTCACAACCCGCCTGACGACGCCTCACATGGCTCTCCTTTACGGAGACCTGGCGGTCGAGGATTCGAGCGCGATCGTGACCCAGCTCGAGAGCCGAACCGTTCCGTATGAGCTGCGCGGCGCCGGCACCCAGATCTTCGTACCGGCCGACGACGTGGCCCGGCTCCGCATCGCCATGGCTTCGGAGCGGCTGCCGAATTTCGGCTCTGTCGGCTACGAGCTATTCGACCGCGCCGAAGGTTTTGGCAGCACAACTTTCGTGCAGCAGCTGAACCAATTGCGCGCGCTCGAGGGCGAGTTGTCACGAACGATAGCCGCACTCGCGCAGGTGAAGTCGGCACGCGTCCACCTGGCCCTGCCGCGCCGCGAGCTGTTCAGTCGCGACACGCAGGAGCCGAGTGCGTCCATCGTCCTGCGGCTTCGCGGGCCGGGCCTCGAGAATCGACAGGTGGTATCGATCCAGCACCTCGTTGCGACGGCCGTGCCGGGGCTCAACCCAAGCCGGATCTCCATCGTAGACGCGAATGGCAATCTGCTCGCGCGCGGCGCGGACGGAGGCGACGACACGCAGGCTTTGGCGGCAAACGCGGACGAGATGCGGCGCACGTACGAAAACCGGCTGGCGCGCACCATAGAAGCGCTGCTCGAGCGGTCTGTGGGACTCGGGAAGGTGCGCGCCGAGGTCGCGGCCGAGATGGACTTTGACCGCCTGACAACCAGCGACGAGATATTCGACCCGGACAGCCAGGTCGTACGTTCCACGCAAACGGCCGAGGAAACCGACAACACCTCCGAGGCATCGAGCCAGGGCGCCGTCAGCGTCACCAGCAACCTGCCGCAGGGGGGACCAGACACCGGGGCCCTGAACTCCGCCAGCTCGCGCATCGAGGAGACGGTCAACTACGAGATCTCGCGCACGGTAAGAACGCTGGTACGGGAAACAGGCGCCGTCAGGCGACTGTCCGTCGCCGTTCTGGTTGACGGAGCCACGGATGCCAATGGCGCTTACCAGCCGCGCACCGAGGAGGAGATGCAACAGCTCGTGGCCCTGGTCAAATCGGCCATCGGCTACGAAGAGACGCGCGGCGACGTGGTAGAAGTCGTCAATCTTCGATTCGCGGCACCCGAGGAAAGCCTCGCCGAGCTCCCCGCCGCCGCCTCCAGCATCTTAGGCGTCACGACCAGCAGCATATTGGAACTGGCCCCGACGCTCGTACTGGGGGTGGTCGCGATCCTCGTCATTCTCCTCGTCGTCAAGCCCATCGTCGAGCGCACCCTCGAAGTCATCCCGAAACCATCCGAGGGCGCAGCTGGATCGAGCAGGCTGCTGACCGACCATAGCGGCGCAGGAGCCACAGCGTCACACATCCCCGGTCCGGAAGACCCGGCCGACGAGGTTGAGGAAAGTTCCGAATATATCGCGCCGGGCGAAGACCCGCAGCTCAAGAGAGCCATCAGCGCGTCCAGCGTCGAAGGCCGCGTCCGCGCCTCTTCACTCAAGCGCATCACCGAGATCGTCGAGAACCACCCCGACGAAACGGTCTCGATCATGCGCAACTGGATGTACCAGGACAGCTAGGACGAGTGAGCCACGGCAATGAGGGCAAGGGAGGACTACCGAAGCCTTAGCGGGCAGGAAAAAGCCGCGATCATGATGCTCGCTATCGGCGAGGACGGCATCACGAGACTTTTCCAGCTCATGGACGAGGAAGAAATCCGCGAGATATCCCAGACGATGGCCACTCTCGGCACGATCAACTCGGATGTCATCGAAAAGCTGTTCCTCGAGTTCATCCAGCAGATTTCAAGTACCGGCGCCCTCACCGGATCGCTGGAGAGTACCGAGCGCCTTCTTGCGAGAGCCCTGCCCGAGGAGCACGTGCAGGCCATCATGGAGGAGATCCGCGGGCCCGCGGGCCGCACGATGTGGGACAAGCTGGGCAACGTCAACGAGACGGTGCTCGCCAACTACCTCAAGAACGAGTATCCGCAAACAGTGTCCGTGGTCCTTGCCAAGATCCGCCCGGAGCACGCGGCGCGCGTCCTTGCCGTGCTACCCGAGTCCTTCGCCATGGAAGTCGTGCTGCGCATGCTGCGCATGGAGTCAGTGCAAAAGGACGTGCTCGACGACGTCGAGCGCACCTTGCGGAACGAGTTCATGAGCAACCTTGCCCGCACGAGCCGGCGAGATGCGCACGAGGTCATGGCAGAGATCTTCAACAACCTCGATCGCAATACTGAAAACCGGTTCGTCTCGGCTCTCGAGGAGCGCAACCGCGACGCGGCGGAAAAGATCAAGTCGCTCATGTTCACCTTCGACGACCTCCAGAACTTGGATCCCACAAGCGTGCAGACGTTGCTCCGCAACATCGAGAAAGAGAAGCTGCCATTGGCGCTCAAGGGCGCGTCGGACGCCATCAAGGAGTTGTTCTTCAACAACCTGTCCAAACGCGCCGGAAAGATTCTCAAGGAGGACATGGAGACGCTCGGCCCGGTGCGTCTCAGAGACGTGGATGAGGCACAGACCAACATAGTTACCGCCGCAAAGGATCTTGCCGCCAGCGGCGAGATCCTGATCGCCGATAACAAAGGCGACGACGAACTGATCTACTGAGCATGAACGACGTCCGCAAGTTTCCCTTCGACACTTCGTTCGACAACGAGGCCGCCCCGCCAAAGCCTCACGCTCAGTTCACCGAGGACGAGCTGCAGGCAGCGTGCGAGCGCGCGTTCGCCGAGGGCCGACAGGCAGGACTGGAGACCGCAAGGCAGTCGAATGAACGCCGGCTGACCGAGGTCATGGAAGCCGCCATCCAAAAATCCGAGACCCTGGCGAGCGAGTTCGAGCAGCGGGTGGAAGCCATGTCCCTGCAATCGCTCGAGGTCGCGGTGGCGATCTGCCGCAAGGTGCTGCCCGCGATGGCAGAAGCTAACGCGCTCCCGGAGATCGAGGCGCTTGTGGGCGAGAGCCTGACCAACCTGCACGACGAGCCGCGCGTTGTCATCAGAGTGGCCGCGGACCTCGTGGAGGCCATGGAGGATCGCCTTGACGCCTTGTGCGCGGATAGTGGGTTTCACGGCAAGCTGGTGATTCTCGGAGACGAGGAGAAGCAGGAGACCGATTGCGCGGTCGTATGGGCGGACGGCGGCGCAGAGCGGACCCTGGAACGGATCTGGAAAGAGATCGACCAGGCGGTCGAACGCCTGTCCCGGGAAGCCCGTGGCGGGCGGACAGAGGCGCCCGGCGCGAATACCGCGGCGGTATCCAACTAGGAGTACGAGATGGCTGAGGACGAGAATCTGGAACTCACCAATCTGGGCGATGAGGAGACACCGCTACCGCCGGCCAAGCCGGAAGACGAGGCGGCGTTGGAAGAGCCCAAACGCGCGAGCGACCTGGAAGCCGTCTATAACATTCCTGTGCAGGTCTCCGCCGTGCTCGGCAAGGCGAACATGCAGGTCAGCCAGCTTCTGAAGCTCGGTCGCGGCGCCGTTGTGGAGCTCGATCGCAAAGTCGGCGAGGCGGTCGACATCTATGTCAATAACCGGCTCGTCGCCCGCGGCGAGGTCGTCATCGTGGACGAACGGCTCGGCGTCACGATGACGGAGATCATCAAGGCCGACAGAGCTACGTGATGGCGAACGAAATTTTCAATTCGGGGACCCGACCGTCCGTGCGGACCGCGCAAGCGGGACGCGAGACAGGCTCGTTTCGTTCCGGGATCCACGGCATCGACGGCGCTTCCGTGCTGGGGCTCGTGGGGGCTTTCGCGTTGATCGGACTGGCCATTGCGCTCGGTGGACGGTGGACCGCATTCATCGATGTTCCGGCGATTCTGATCGTGCTCTGTGGCACGGCCTCGGTCACGATAATCAGCTTCGACCTGCGTGACGTCGCCCTGGCACATAAGGTCATAGTCAAAAGCCTGACCCGCGAGGCACGTAAACCCACCGAAGCCGCCAACCACATGCTGGAGTTGGCGAACCGTGCACGGCGGGACGGGCTCCTCGCGCTCCAGACCGCCGCGAAGAGGT
>JBHICL010000154.1:0-7393 GCA_046759605.1 Alphaproteobacteria bacterium
GGCAACAGCTCGGCGCCGCGGTCGAAGACAATCTGGTACAGCTAAGGGAGCGCGATCGGTTGCTCGAGCAGATGCAGCCGAAGCTCGACGGTCTTCTGGAAAGGCGTGGCGAGACGAAGGTGCACGCTCTACAGGCGCGGCTCGACGAGATGCAGCGGCAGTTTCGTGAGGTGCTGCAAGCCCTGGCCGCGCTCGTCGAACTGGTCCAACGAAAAAAGCGATGACCTAACTCTCGCCGGGTGACGGCGGTAAGGACGCCTAGCGCGACCCGGTCGCTGAGATCGGCTTTTCCTTTTTGCCGCTCGCGGTTCCGAGGTCGCCGCGGAGGCACATGCATAGCCGTCGCTGCCCGACGTCAGTGCCGACCGGCATGTCACACCTCGGATGGATTGGATCCCTCCGAAAGATAAGAGATCGGGTGTCTTGTGCGCTTGGTCTTGCTTATCTCGAGCAAGGCGGGATTGTTTGAAGTTGACGAACCTTCCTGCTTTTGCAAAATTCGTGTGGGGGTTCCTCATTTTAGAGACTTTGGAGTGTGGTCGTGACCAGATAGGCCACGGGGCGCCCACGGGCGTCGTTAATTTAGCGAACATTGATACCAAGGTTTTCGTCGTTTGGGAGGGGGATTGTGCCACACAGCGATCGGCCGGCGATTGACACGGCCCTGTCTCGGTCCGTCGGCCGCTGCCTAGCGACGACGTTCCTTGTATTGATTGTCCTCGGCGTCTCGTTTGCCGCGAGCGCCGATCACCTTGATGAGTACGAGTACACGATATACCGGAGCGGGAAGTCGATCGGCTACCATCGTGTGACGTTCCAACCGCGAGACGGCCACGTGGAAGTCAAAGAGAAATCCCATCTCAGAGTCCGCGCAGGGTTCTTGACCCTGTACCAGTTCGACCACGAGCGGAGCGAGGTGTGGAAGGATGGCGTGCTCACGTATTCCAAAGGAAAAACGAACCGCAACGGCAAGGAGCTCGATATTACGGTAGAGGCAAACGGACACGGCTATTTCCGTGAAGTCAATGGTAAAGTCGATAGACTCGATCCATCCAGGAAAGTTCTGGCGCTGTGGGATAAAAGTATTCTAGACCACAAGTCCTTCTTTTCCGTTGTGGAAGACAAGACTATAGATGTGTCGTTTCAATATGGCGGCAAACAGAAACTTCAGCTGTCCGGGCGCGAGCTCGATGTCGATTACTACAAGATGACAGGCGATGAAGAACGCGAGGTGTGGTACGACCAAGCGGGTCACGTTGTCAGAGTAAAGCTGAGACGCTTCGGATCGGACATCGAGTACGTCCTCAAGCTGCCGGAATAGAGAAGCCAGCCGACAAACGCTTCGTTCGCACGTCGCCCGATGCAAAATCTCCATACCTGTTCTGTTCACCGCAAGGAATCGGTATCGGGTGATGCCAATAGGGCGAGGATGCTCAGACCCCTCTCGTTTCCATGCAAACTGCGGGCTTCACTCCGGCAAGATTGATCGGTGCCGCGTCAAATCGAAGAGATGACTTTCATGTTCGCCATATCGGAAAGGACTCGTTCGCGCCGGGACGAGGAAAGATCCGGGAACGCGACTTCCAACTCGTTAAGAGTAAAATCCGTTCGGCTGATCATCCACGATACGACCGCTTCGAGCCCCTCGGGGATCGCGACGGCCCCCTTGGCGCCGCGCAGCACGTGTCCGCCGTCGTGAGCGATGACCTCGAGGCCGCGCGCGTGCACGGCGAACCGTTTCTCCAGAGCGTCGGCGGGTAGGTTGAAGCCGCCGCGATAATACCGGAACACCTCGCGGTAGCGCTTGACGGTGTCGAAGACCGCATCGCCAGCCGCGAGGGCGCCCAGCTTGGCGGCAAGCTTTTTGAGGTGCGCCCGCAGCGCCGCATCACCAGCGGCGACACGCGGGAGATTGGTTCGGAACAGCGAGTCGGCGAACGCGGGCTCATAAAGAAGGTTCAACACGTCCACGCCGATCACATGGGTGGCTCCGAACGTTACATGCATCGTTCCCGAGCTGGACGCCAAGGCCTCGTGGTAATACCCACGCGGAATATAAAGAAGGTCCCCGGGGCGCAGCGTCAGCTCCATCATGACGCGGCCCTTGTGGCGCTCGTGATAATCCTTCGACAGGCTCTTGAAGCTCTCATGTGCAATCGGGTGGTCCAATCGACCCTCGTAAACGCGCCAGGTCTTCTGGCCCTCGGCATGAAGTGCAAACACCTCGTGGGTATCGAAATGGACGTCGAAGGCTTGGTGCTGCTGCCATGAACAGTACAAATTGCACTGCACCTTGGCGCTCAACGCGGTCTCCAGGGCGCTCGACACATCGGCAAGCTCGGGGTGCAGGGTGTCGATGTCGTTCGCGACCAACGAGGCGCCACGCCGCAGCAGGGCCGTGACACGCTCCGCGTCGGGCTGCAGCACCGGCTGACTGTTTCGGTCGATCGCCTCACGGCAGAAGCTGGCGGGGGGCACCGGCTCCTTGTCCATGACCAGGTTGAGGGAAACGTGGCTCCAGATTGCCGTCATGTTGAGCATTCGGTTCAGGATCTGCCACGACATGATGCGGGCGAACTTGTCCGGCCGTTCGTACGGCACGTACAACGGCTCGCGGTCGTGGTAATGAGCGAAGAAATCCGTCTCGGTGACTGGAGCAAGAAGGGCGGCGAGTGTGTCGATCGTGTTTGTGGCCACGGTTCTTGTCGGAGCCCTTCTTGCTCACCCGTGCAGTTCGGTGCGCGGGTGCGGGATCACATCGTGGGGTTCGATCTTCAGCCAGCACATGCTGTTCTGCTCGCGGGTCTTGCGCTCGGTCAAATGTACCAGCGTGAACCGCCGTCTCGGAACGAGGTTGAGGATTTTGCCCGCGTTTTCCTCGCCCGCGACGTGGAGAAGCTGCTCCGGGACCTGATTCCGCCGGAACATATCCACCAGCCGCTCCAGCAGAAGGTAGGACGGGTAGAAGGTCGACGCCGAGTCGATGTAGATCGACGAGGCACCGCTCATCCGCGGCAGGTAGGCTCCGAGGATCGCCATCACGCCCACGAGGTCATGGCGGAAGTCGCAGAACAACAGATCGACAGGGCCGTCGGGATCGGGGTAGGGCGGCATCCGGTCCTCGATGAGGGTCATGTGCCGGTCCACCCCGAACGCACCGGCCAGGTCGCGGATATAGGCGCCGTACGGCTGCGGCTTTCCCCGGGTGCGTTCACGAACGTGCGGATGCTTGCGTTTCTCCGGCCACTGGCTGCCATCGTCGACAGTCCAAACGTGCCCCTCTCCGTTCTCCTTCACGCCCTGCGCCATCGGGAAGGTGCAGGTGCCGAGTCCGGTGCCGAGTTCGAGAACCATCTGCGGCCGCTGCATCTTGATCATGGAGTAGAGATAGATCGACGAATCCTCGGTCCCATACTCGGGGCCCACCCTCCGGACGTAATCGATCAACTCCGGGGTCATGGCTTCCTTCTATCCCACCGGCGGGCGCCGGACGACCGCCAACAATCCTGGAGCCTATATATCAGCTTGGCCCACGATCCAAGACGTTACCCGCTGGCCTGCTTGTCCGATTGAACGGGTCGGGCAGCTTTGATAGCGTCGGCCACGATCGCGCCAACGGCTATCGCATGTCCACCGATCTCCAGCAACTTATCGCGACGAATCTTACCACGGTACACGAGCGCATAGCGCTCGCCGCGCGATCGGCGAGCCGCGACGCGGCGGATGTCAAGCTGATCGCGGTGAGCAAAGCGCAGCCCGACGAACGCATCGAGGCGGCGCTCATGGCGGGTCACCGGATCTTCGGCGAGAACCGGGTCCAGGAAGCCGTCCGCCACTGGACCGACCGGCGCGCCCGCTGGCCGGATCTCGAGTTGCATCTGATCGGTCCACTGCAAACCAACAAGGTCAAACAGGCGGTGCGTCTGTTCGATGTCATCCAGACCGTGGACAGGCCCAAGCTCGCCAGAAGACTTGCCGACGAGTTTGCGACCAGCGGACAGACGCGTCCGTGCTACGTGGAAGTCAATACGGGGGAGGAGCCGCGCAAGGCGGGGGTCATGCCAGCGGAAGCCGACGAGTTCATCGAATGGTGCGGAAACGAAGCGGGGCTTCGTATCGTCGGCTTGATGGCCATTCCGCCGCTCGACGACGAACCGTCGCTTCACTTCGCGCTGTTGCGGGAGATCGCGAAGCGCCACCGGTTGCCACGGCTCAGCATGGGCATGAGCGCCGACTACGAGATCGCCGTCGAGCTCGGTGCCACCGACGTGTGCGTGGGCACGGCGATCTTTGGCGAGCGGGAGATCCGCGCGCCTTAGGGTCCGTTCGGCCGCTCGCGCGAAAAGGGTCCAGCACGGACCGGGCGACGTTGTTATGATGGATGAGGCGGTTCCCAAGGGACGAAGGCCTTGACTATCGCCCCGCGACTATCGACCGGAGACCCGGTCCCTCGCCTGGTCCTGCCCACCGTGGGCGGCGAGACGGTCGACCTGACCCATCAGTCGATCGCCGGTGAAACGGTCCTGCTCTGGCTGTTACGGCGTCTGCCCCGGCGGCCGACCTTCAGGGCCGTGGAAAAACAATCGAAGTCGCTGGAGAGGCTGGAGGCGCGTCTGTACATGGTGTTCTCCGGAGCCGAGCTTTCCGAGCCGGCCCGGGACGATCTGGCGGTCCCTCTGCTTCGCGATCCCAAGGGGATGCTGTCCGAGGCCTTCGGCCTGGAGGAGGGCTTTGTCGCGATCGATGCGTCCGGACGGCTTGCAAGGGTTCTGCCGGGCGCCACGTTCGACGATGCCCTGTCCGTCGCGAGGCGCCTGTACGAGAGCACCGCGCCGAACGTGGTTGAGAGGCAGGCGCCGGTCCTGCTGGTTCCCGAGGTGCTCGAACTGTCGATGTGCCAGCGCCTCATCGCGTATTGGGAAGGCGGGACGAAGCTGGAGGACCGGGTTGCGACGACCAACCGCGGCAATCTCTACGGTCTCGAGGAGGTCAAAAAGCGTTCCGACGTCGTCGTCTCGGACCAATCGCTGTTCGATGCGGTCAAGACGCGGCTCGCGCGCCGCGTCATACCGGAAATCCACAAGGCGTTTCAGGTCAAGGTCACGCATTTCGAGGCGCTGCGCCTGGGCTGCTACGAAGGAGCGGAGGGCGGCTATTTCAGACGCCACAGGGATAATCGGACGCCATACACGGCGCACCGCCAGTTCGCTCTCACGCTCAACCTGAACGCTGGCGAATATGAAGGAGGCCATCTGCGGTTCCCGGAGTACGGGCGCGGGCTGTATCGGCCGGGGGCGGGTGGAGCGGTCGTGTTTTCGTGCTCTCTGCTGCACGAAGCCACAGCGGTGACCTCGGGCCGACGGTTCGCGCTGTTCACGTTTTTCTACGACGACGCCGGGGCGGAGCAGGAGCGGAGGATCATCGAGTCGGAACAGGCGGCCGGGCGCACGGGCGTATCGGTGGGAGGCTAGGAGCGGCGACCCCGATAATCCATTCCCTGGGAGGAAACGGGGCGCGAGGTCCCGGTTTTGACGTCACTGATCACATTGCCCTGCCAGCGCGGATCGCTCAGGTCCCTTTCGAGCGAGACAAGCATCACGTTGAAGCTGAAGCTCACCCGCTCTTCGTTGCTTGCGTTCGGTGGGACCGAGTGGCTGAGCCAGGCCGGAAATATGATCAGTCGCCCCGCCACGGCATCGAGGATGACCTTGTCCGCGTTGTAGGCGTTTTCGTGCTTTGGCCTGGGCGCGATCATGTTGGCCTGGGGTCGGGGCTCGTGGAAGTGGATTTCGTCGGCGCCCGCCTGCGTCTTGGCGTAGTACACGCCGCTCAGGAAGTTGTTGGGATGTCGGTGGGGCCGGTGCCATGAGCCGGGCGCCGCGACATTGGCCCAGCAAGCGGTGATCTCGAAAGTGTCATAGGCTACGTCCAGCACGTCCAGCGCCTGCCGGGCGGCGGCGGCGATGCAGGCGGTCAACTCGCTGAACTCGGTGCGATTGTGCAGATCCTGCGTCGTTTGCCAACATTCGCCCCATTCAAGGCCGGGACGGGACCGCACCAGCCCGTCCACCGCCGCCAGCAGCCTTCGGTCGAGCGCCTGGTGCTGGTCCTCCGGGAGATCGTAGGTCCAGATGGGGGTGGGAAAAAAAGTCAGGACCTCGGTTCGTGCAAACATGCCCGCCGCCAGCTCCGACCCTAAACGACGCTGGGAATCCGGTACCTACGGTAGGCGGCCTCGGCCGACCAATGCCGACACTATACATCAATCCCGGTCGCGGAAGACGGCGGATCGGCGTGCACGGCCGGCCTACGCTTCCAGCACAACCACCCGGGTCGTGCTGTCGGCGTCCGCGAGCACCGCCAGCAGATCGCCCAGGGCCAATGCCACGCACCCCTCGGTCGCCGCGTAGCCGGACGCCGCTACGTGCAGGAATATCGCGCTTCCTCGTCCCGGGATGGGGGGATCGTTGTAGCTCATCACCCCCAGCAGGTCGTAGAGACCGTCCACGCGCCACAGCCGCTCGGCGGAGGCACGATAGGGCAGCGCCACGGCGCGATTGTAGTTGGCGTCGGCAGGGGCGTCGCACCAGCCGTCGATTTCGCGGATCGCCGAGCAAGGCAACGTCGTGCTCGGGCGCGCCAGCCGGTCGGGACGGTACAGGACTTTCAGAATTGCAAACCGGCCCACGGGCGTTGCGCCATCGCCCTCGACCTTCTCCCGGCGGACGCCGCCGCGGCCCAGCGCACAGCGCATGCGCCGCCGGTCCCAGAGTGCCCAGCCGGCAGGCTCGACGATGAGATCCATGCTGGGAGTCTAACGCGCGTCCCTCGTCTAGCGAAGATCGACAAGCGGCTCGTCGAGCCGCTGCTTCGCCATCTCCTCGTACTTGGCCATGGCCTGCATCATCGCGGCCGCGATCCACGGCTTGCCCGTGGGCCGTGCCGGCGGCCCGCTCTCCACGCTGTGTGGTTGTCGGCTGGCCTCCGCCTCGGCCAGAGCGACATCGAGCCAGCCGGCGGGTGGAGCCGGCAACGCCGAGGTCCCCGTGACCCCTATTCGCGGTCCGTGCCACACGATCGATGTCGTCATGTCCGCGGCGGTCTCGTTTTCCTCGGGACGGTCGTCCGCGACGAGCGAGGCCATCTGGACGCCTGGGACGGTGGCGTCGTCGGACGGCGCGTCGTCGTCGGGCAGAATCATGGCCAACGCGTGCTCCCCGATATCCTTGCCGGTGGCGCTCTCGACAGCGACGCCGACCAGGGCGGCCGCCAGGCCGACGGGTCCGCCGAAAAGCCCGCCGCCAAGCAAACGGGCCGGCGCCGCGATTTCGTCCCCGGTGATCCGGCGGTAGACCGTCGAGACGATCGGTATGTGCTGCAACGGATTGACGAT
>JBHICL010000155.1:0-7332 GCA_046759605.1 Alphaproteobacteria bacterium
CGCGCGGCCAGGAGGTCCGGGCCGCCGTTGCCGCGGCCGTCCCCCACCTCGCCCACGAGCCGGAAGGGACGCTGCTCCCGCGGCCGCCGCGCCGCCGCGTTCCGGGCGAGCTCGCGGCGCTGCTCGTCACGACGGCGCTCGTCGGCCTCGCGCTCCCCGAGGGCGCGCTCGATCCGGCGCGCGGTCCGGCCGTCCTTGTCCATGTACTCGTCCACGCGCAGGCCGTGGTCGCGCTGGAAGTCGCCGATGGCGGTGAACATCTCGTTGTCGGTCCAGGGCTTGATGCCCCACTCCGGCAGCTTGTAGTAGCCGAGGCGGTTGAGGGCCGTCTTGGTGGTGACGATGTCGTCCACGTGCATATCCACATTCGCGCCGACGGCGTGTTTCAGGTCGAATTTCATCGAGAAGGTGCTCCTAAGGAAAGACTTGCGGTGGGAGCAGACATATAGAGAACATCGAACGGTTTGTCAACCTTAAATCGATCTATATTTGCATTTGCCAACTATTACGAGAGCGTGACGGTCGCGGGTCAGTGCCCATCCGGTCCTGGAAACAGCGCGAAATTCGCCTCTGGAGATCCCCTGGGGGCGGCGGAGTGGCGGTAGGGCAGGGCGCTAATGTAGCTTGGAGGAGAGGTCCTTGATGGCGTCGTCGATGAGCTTCTCGCCCGCCTCGCCTTCGAGGCGTTTCTGGAGCACCTGGCCGGCCGCGGTCACGGCGATGTCGACGGCCCGCTCGCGCACCTCCCTGGTCGCCTCCGCCTCGGCCTGGGCGATGCGGCCCATGGCCAGCTCCTCCCGTCGCTTCATGGCGTGGTCCAGGTCTTCCTTGGCCTTGGCGCGGATCTGCTCGGCCTCCTCGCGCGCCTGGTCGAGGATTTCTTCGGCCTCCTTGGCGACGTCGCGCTGCTTGCGCTTGAACTCGGCCAGGGTGTGCTGCGCTTCCTCCCGGAGGCGCTGCGCCTCGTCCAGCTCTTCCTTGATTCGCGCCGAGCGCGAATCCAGCATACCCGCGATCGCGCGCGAGATCGGCCGGAACGTCGCCAGCACGAAGATCACGAAAGCAATGGCGACCCAGGACTCGGCTTCCTCGAGGAAATGGGGCATCAGTCCGGTCCCTCCCGCATCGCCGCCTCCACCGCCGATTCGACGGCCCGGGCGTCGACGGGACCGCCGGCCAGCTTCGCGCTCATCGCCTCGGCGAGGCCGACCGAGATCTCCTCGATGTTGCCGATGGCTCTGTTCCGCTCGGCGGCGATACGGCCCTCCGCGGCGGCGATATCCCGCGTCAGCTTGTCGGCCATCGCCGCGTTGGCGCGAGCGGCTTCCTCCGCCGCCCTGGCGGACGCGGCGCGCATCTCGTCGAGCGCCGCGGCGCGAGCCCTCGTCCGCTCGTCCTCGTAGACCGCCCGCACCTCCTCCGCCTCGCTTTTGAGGCTCGAGGCGCGCTCGAGGTCGTGGTCGATGCGGTTCTGGCGCGACTCGAGGATATCGGCAATGCGCGGCAGCACGACCTTCCACAGGAAGAGGTACAGAGGGATGAAGGTCAGCGCCAGCCAGAAAAGCTGCGTGACGTAGGTCTCGGGTTCGAGTTGGGGCATCTCCCCCGGTCCCCGGGACTATCCGAACAGGATGAGGAGCGCGATCACCAGCGCGAACAGCGCGATCGCCTCCACCAGCGCGAAGCCCAGCATGGTCATGGTGAACACCTCGCCCCGCGCCGCGGGGTTGCGGCCCACCGCGTTGATAAAGGACGAGAAGATGCTGCCGATGCCGATGCCCGAGCCGATGACGCCGATGACGGCGAGCCCGGCGCCGATAACCTTTGCAGCTTCGAGTTCCATGGTCGCAAGTGCCCCCTATGCGTGTCGGTTTGCTGGTCCTGGTGCGCCGCGGCTCAGTGCATGTGCAGCGCGTCGTTGATGTACAGGCACGTCAGGATCGTAAAGACGTAGGCCTGCAGGAATGCGATCAGAATCTCCAGCCCCGTGATGGCGACGATCAAGGCCAGTGGAAAGACGCCGCCGATCCCCAGCACGAAGATGAACCCGGCGATCACCTTCAGCAGGGTGTGCCCCGCCAGCATGTTGGCGAACAGCCGCACCGAGAGGCTGATCGGCCGCGACAGGTAGGAGATGATCTCGATGGGGATCAGCAACGGCCACATCCAGACCGGCGAGCCCGGTGGCACGAAGAACTGGAAGAAGTGTACGCCATGGGTGACGAAGCCGAGGATGGTCACGCCAGTGAACACGACGATGGCCATCCCGAACGTCACGATGATGTGGCTGGTGAAGGTGAAGCCGAACGGCACCATGCCCAGCAGGTTGCCGACCAGGATGAACATGAAGAGCGCGAAGATGATTGGAAAGTATCTGCGACCCTGGTGCCCGACGGTGTCTCGCAACAGGTTGGCTATGAACTCGTAGGCAAGCTCCACCATCGATTGCCAACGCCCCGGCACCATGGCGCCTCGTCGCGCGCCGAGCAGCAGAAAGCCGGCGGCGATGACCACGGCGGCCACCATGTGGGCCGAGGAGTTGGTGAACGAGACGTCCACGCCCCCGATCTCCAGGGGCCGCCCGATCGGACGGATCTCGAACTGCTCAAGCGGACTCGCCATCACCCAAACTCTCGATCATCTGGTCCGCACCTTCGTGGACGCCATACGGCGCCCTCAACGGTCCCGGCTCTCCTCCCTCTCCTCCTGTGCCGCGTCCTCGAGCTGCCGCGCGGTGCGCATGACGTTCATGATCCCGGCCCCGGACCCGAGCACGAAGAACACGACCAACAGCCAGGGCGAGGTCCCCAGCCACCGGTCGAGCAGCCAGCCGATTCCCGTGCCGACCGCGATGCCGGCCACGAGGTCGACGGCAACCCGGATCGCTGCGCCGAAACCGCCCCCCTTCCCAAACCCGGATGGCTTCCCGCTTGGACCGGACGTCCTGTGCCGCTCCATCGCAGCTGTCAGCCGGGCATCGAGATCCGACAGGTTGGGAGGTTTCTCGCGGTCTTCGGTCATGCGTCCGCCCGCCCCGGCGGCCCGCTGGACCCGCGCCAAAGGCGCGGCAAAACTATAGTCGGGTCAAAACCGAGTCAAGGCGACTTTGAGCGTCTCCGGGGCCGGAATCCGGCCCCGTTCAAGCGCTTCGCCTATGCCGTCTGGCGCAGCGCCTCGGCCACGCCCAGATCGACGGAGACCATCTGGCTGACGCCGCGCTCGGGCATCGTCACGCCATAGAGCCGGTCCATGCGCGCCATGGTCATGCGGTGGTGGGTGACGAGTAGGAATCGCGTCTCGCTGGTGTGGGCGAGCTCCTCGAGAAGGGTGCAGAAGCGATCGACGTTGGCGTCGTCCAGGGGTGCGTCCACCTCGTCGAGGACGCAGATCGGAGCCGGGTTCGTGAGGAACACCCCGAACATCAACGCGATCGCGGTGAGCGCCTGCTCCCCGCCCGAGAGAAGCGACAGCGCCTGCAGCCGCTTGCCGGGCGGGCTCGCGAAGACTTCCAGCCCGGCGTCCAGGGGGTCGTCGGAGTCGATCAGCTCCAGATGCGCCCGGCCGCCTCCGAACAGCCGCACGAACAGCTCCTGGAAGTGCCGGTTCACCTCGCCGAAGGATGCCAAGAGACGCTGGCGCGCCTCGCGGTTCAAGGTTCCGATGCCATGACGCAGGCGCCCGATGGCCGCGATCAGATCCTCGCGCTCGCTCTGCATCGTGGCGATCTGTTCCTCGAGCTCCTCGGCCTCCTGCTCGGCCCGGAGATTCACCGGGCCGATGCTCTCCCGCTCGCGGAGATAGCGCTCGAGGCGCCTCTCGGCCACCTCGAGTTCGAGGAGGGGCTTTTCCGTGTTGACGCCGGCCGCCGAAAGCACCGCGTCCGGGGCGCACTCGAGGCGCTCGGCGATGCGCTCACGGATCCCGCCGCGGCTTTGCTCCGCCATCGCCACCTGGGATTCGGCGCGCACCCGCCCTTCGCGGACCTCGGCGAGACGGGCTTCCACCGCCTTCAGCGCTTTCTCCATTTCGGCGAGGCGGGTTTCGGCGGCGGCCACCTTGTCGGCGGCCGCGTCCCGTCTGGTCTCGGCGTCCGAGAGGGAGTCGAGCAGCGTACGGCGCTGCTGATCGATCTCGCCGGGGCGCGCGGCCAGCTGGGCCAGCTCGGCCTTGACCGCCGCCTCGCGCTGCCGCAGCTCGACGATCCGGGCCTCCGCGCCTTCCCGCCGCTCGCGCCAGGATCCGCTCTCCGCCGATATGGCCTCGAGCCGGCGTCGCCTGTCGTCCGCCTCGCGCGCTTGCCGGTCGTAGGCCGACTGCGCCGCGCGCTGCGCCGCGCGAGCCTCTTCCAACCGGTCGCGCGCGCCCGTCGATTTCGTCCTGAGCGCCGACAGGTCCTCGAGCGCCGCAAGCGTCGTCTGGGCCGTCGCGAGGCGCCTGGCGGTGTCGTCCCGGTCCCCTTGCATCTGTGCCACGGCGGCGCGGAGCGCCTCCAGCCGCGAGGTCCTGGCCGTCGCACGGCGGTTGAGCTCCACGTACGCCGGACGTGCCTCGTTCACGGTCTCGTCCGCCCGCTGGTGCCGCCGGCGCGCATCGCGCTCCCGCGTACCGGCGTCGTCCGCCTCCCGGCGCGCCGCCGCGTAGCGCTGGTCCGCGGCCTGGTATTCGGCTTCGGCTTCCTCGAGGTGGGCCGCCAGGTCATCGAGCCGGCCGCGCTGTTGCAGGCGGGTGGCCGCGCTGGACGGGGCGCCCGCGCGGACCGTGAACCCGTCCCAGCGAAACAAGTCGCCATCTCTTGTAACGAGTCGCTGACCCACTGCCAGGTCCTTCCACAGCCGCTCGCCGGTGGACGGATCCGGAACAACGCCGATCTGAGCGAGCCGCCGCCCGAGGGCGGTTTCTCCGCGGACGTGTCGGCTGAGGGGCACGGCGCCTTCGGGAAGCGCCGGCGGGGCCGCGAGCTCGGGCAGCACCCGCCAGTGCCGCGGCGCCGTCTGGTCCGAAGGGGCCGCCAGGTCGTCGCCGATCGCCACGCCGAGGGCGGTCTCGTAGCCATTTTCCACGGCGAGGGTGTCGGACAACGGACTCCAATCGCCGTCATCCTCCGCGAGGATCGCCGTCAGCGCGGCGTGCTCGGCGCGCAGCCCGGCCCGGCTCTCCTCGGCGCGGTGGCGGGCCTCCCGCGCCTCCGCGGCATGCTCTTCGGCGGCAATCCTGGTCCGTTCCGCCAGGTCGAGCTCACGCCGGACCGCTGCCAAGGCGGAGTGCGCCTGCTCAAGGGCCTCTTCGAGCTCCTCTAGCCCGTTTCCACCCTCGTCTCCGCCTTCCAGATCCTGTCGCTCGCCACGGGCGTCCTCGATCTGCCGCTCCAACCGCACTCGCCGCTCCTCGAGGGCGGCGGCCTCCTCTTCCAAGGCGGCGCGGCGGGCCTCGCCGGCGGCGATCCGTTCGGTGAGCCTCGTAAGCCTGGTCTCCAGCGCGGCGGTTGCGTCGGCGGCGGCGGCGAGCGTTTCTTCCGCCTTGGCCTTCTGCCCGGTCTCGCCCTCGCGCCGCCGTTCGATCCCGTCGCGCTCCTCCCCGAGGCGCTCGAGAGCCGCGGCGGCGTCGCGGGCCAGTTGATCCTCGCGCGCGAGGTCGTCGGCGATCTGCTGAATGCGAAGCCGGCACTGCTCGCGTTGCTCGTTGATCCGCCGCTCCTCGCTGTCGAGCTCGGCCCTGGCAAGCGACAGGCGTTGCAGCTCGGCGGCTATGCCGGCCTCGTCCTCGCGTAGGGGGACGAGCGCGGTCGCAGCGTCCTCGCGCGCCGTCGTCGCGGTGGCGGTCTCGCGCGTAAGCCCGGTCACGACCGCCTCCGCCTCGGCGAGCACGCGCTCGGCCTCCTCCACGCGGGCGCTCACGGCAGTCCAGTTGTGGTGCAGGACGACGGCTTCGGTCTGCCGGATTTGTTCCGAGACGTTACGGTAACGTCTCGCCTGCCGCGCCTGCTTCTTGAGACCCTGGAGCTGCGCCTCGAGCGTGGTCAGCACGTCGTCCAGCCGCTCAAGGTTGGTCTCCGCGGCGCGCAGCCTGAGCTCGGCCTCGTGCCGGCGCGAATGCAGTCCGGTGATGCCGGCGGCCTCCTCCAGCAACGCCCGGCGGGCCTCCGGCTTGGCGCTGATCAGGGCGCCGATCCGGCCCTGGCTCACCAGCGCGGTGGAACGCGCCCCCGTCGCCTGGTCGGCGAACAGGATCTGGACGTCGCGGGCGCGCACCTCGCGGCCATTGACCCGGTACGTCGACCCACGCTCGCGCTCGATGCGGCGCGAGACCTCGATGTCGTCGTGGTCGTTGAATGCGGATGGTGCGGTGCGGTCGGTGTTGTCCATGTGGACGTTGACCTCGGCCACGTTTCGGGCCGGCCGGTCCGCCGTGCCGCCGAAGATGACGTTGTCCATCTCGCCGCCGCGCATCTGCTTGGCGGACGTCTCGCCCATCGCCCATTTGAGGGCCTCGACCAGGTTCGACTTCCCACAGCCGTTCGGGCCGACGATCCCGGTGAGACCCGGCGAGATCAGCAGCTCGGTCGGCTCGACGAATGACTTGAAGCCGGATAGGCGCAGCTTCGTGAATAACACCGGGCTGTTCCCCTAAGCCCTCGAAGACCTTCAGTTGGACGGCAGCAGCGGATCGAGGATCCTCGCGAACTCGTCGAGTGATCGGTTGCCGGCGTAAATCTGGTCGTTGATGATGAAGGTGGGCGTCGAGCTCACGCCGGCCTGCTCGCCATCGCGCCGAATCCGCACGATCCCGTCCAGAAGCGCCTCGTTGGTCATGCAGGCTTCGATTGCCTCGTCGCTCAGGCCGGCGAGCTTACCCAGGCGTCCCAGCGCCCCCACGACGTCGTGGTCCTTGGCCCACTGCTCCTGGGTGCGGAACAGGACCTCCAGCATGCCGTAGAAGCGTCGCTCATCGGTGCACCGGGCCAGCATCGAGGCCCTGAGAGCCGGCGCGTTCAGGGGAAAGTCGCGGTAGATCAGCTTCACCTGACCGCTGTCGATGTAACGTTCCTTCAAGGCGTCGAAAGTCTCCCGGTGGAATGCCGCGCAATGGGGGCAGGTCAGGGACTCGTACGCGATGATGGTCACGGGCGCGGCGGGATCGCCCAGCACCCGATCCGCGAGCATCGCCTCCAGATCGGCCTCCTGCGCTGCCGCGGGAGAACCGGAGAGCAAGGCGAGGAACGCTAGCAGTAGTGAGATTCGCCGCAAATCAGCCTCCTTACCACTACATGTTGAGGAATATACGATCCGATGCCGCAAGTCCACCTGTCGTGCTCGGGTGAGATCCGATTATGGT
>JBHICL010000156.1:0-7316 GCA_046759605.1 Alphaproteobacteria bacterium
GTCGGAGAGGATCTCGGCAACCGTCACCTCGTCGGACGACAGCCCGTCTTCCATGCCTGGCCACAAGACGGACAAGAGGCCGGTTCTGACGGGGTGCCGCCCCGTCATGATGGCGATACGCGTGGGCGTGCAGGACGGCTCGGCATAGGCCGACCAGAAGCGCATGCCCTCCTGGGCCATCCGGTCGAGCACCGGCGTCGGTGTGCCACGGTGCTTGCCGCCACCCTGCCAGCCCAGCTCGCCCCAGCCGACGTCATCGGTCAGGATGTAGACGATGTTCGGCTTCTTGCCGAACCGCTCTTCGAGCGCCGCGAGCTTCGCGTCGATGTCCTGGTCTTCGGCGGCCCATTGGCTCGCATTGCGCTCCTGATATGCGAGGAAAGGACCGTCGGGTTGCAAAGCTAAGCTCTCGCCCGGCAAGGACACGAAGACCAGCGCCAGCGTGACACCGGCGGCACCAAGGGATGCAAACTTCATTGAGACCTCCCGTTTTTGCGGCCACGGACCGCATCCGGTAGAAACCGCTCGCCCTGGGCAAGTCGTGCAAATCCTATGACGGGACGGAGGCCAGCGGAACTCAGGGCAAACCCCCAGCCTTGTTGGGGGAGGCGCCAATCATCTGGGTAAAGTCAGGCCGGCCCTTGTTGCGGGCCGAGAGCCTCCTGATCGCCGCGGGAAGCGCCGGTCCGGTCGCCCTCCCGGTTGGCATCCTGGAACTGTTCCGCGATCTGCTTGTGGCGCGGCTCATCGCGTGGATCCGTATCTCGCCCGCCGGCGTTCGCCACGCTCGCGCCGACCCCGGTAATGAGACGCGCGCCCCGACCGAATGTCACATAGGCCCAGAGCCAGCCGATCAGGACAAGCAACCGGCTCCGCATGTCCATGAGAAAGTAGATGTGGACGAGGCCCCATAACCACCAGGCGAGCGAACCTCTCAACCGCAGCTGCTTCCAGCTGATGACCGCCGCGTTGCGGCCGATCGTCGCCCACAGGCCGGAGTCGCGGTAGCGAAAGGGTCCAGGGGGCGCGGAAGAGCGAAGCCGCGCAAGGATGACTTGTGCCGCGTACCTTCCCTGCTGGCGGGCCACCGGCGCGATGCCCGGGAGCGGCCGACCGTCGGCGTCCAGAACGCGCGCGGTATCGCCGATCGCGAAAATCTCGGGATGCCCTGGGACCGCGAGGTCCGGGCTCACCTGGACACGGCCCCCGGTATCGGTTTCGGCGCCGAGCCAACGCCCTGCGGGCGAGGCCTCGTTGCCGGCGGCCCAGACGACGGTCGCGGCCATAATGCGCGCGGCGGAGCCATCCCCGCGGTCGATCGTCACGCCCTCGGAATCGATGCCGGCGACCGCCTCTTCCGTGCGCACCTCGACGCCCATCGATTCGAGGGATCTCCGCGCAAAGGCCGATAGGGTTTCCGGCATCGACGGCAGCAGACGCGGGCCCGCCTCCATAAGAACGATCCGCGCTTCCTTCGGATCGATGAGCCGGAAGTCCGCCGCCAGCGCACGACGGGCCAGCTCCGCCAGGGTACCCGCCAGCTCGACGCCGGTGGGGCCTCCACCGACGATGACGAATGTGAGCTGTCGCGCCCGCCCGGCCTTGTTCGACGTTTTTTCGGCCCGCTCGAAAGCGAGAAGGATGCGTCGGCGAATGGCCGTCGCGTCATCCAGACTCTTCAGGCCGGGAGCACCGGCCTCCCAGTCGTTGTGGCCGAAATAGCTGTGGCGGCTGCCAGTGGCGAGAACGAGGAAGTCATAAGGCAACGGCCCGCCCTCTGCCAGGATGACTTCGCGCCGGGTCGCATCGACGCCGATGACCTCGTCCAGGACGACGCGGGCGTTCTTTTGGCCGCTCAGGATGCTGCGGATCGGCCAGGCGATATCCGCCGGGGACAGCCCGGCGGTCGCCACCTGGTAAAGCAGGGGTTGGAACAGGTGATGGTTCTGCCGATCGACGATGGTGATGTCGGCAGGCGCACGCCGCAGGGCCTTGGCGGCGTGGAGCCCGCCGAAGCCGGCTCCGACAACGACGATATGGCGCTTCCCGGTCCTCTTCTCGACCGAACCACTTTCCATTCTTTAGAGATGGGCCACGGCGAGGCCGCGGCAACCATGCCCTCGACCACGCGCCGATGCATCACGTCTCGGAGACTTGCTAGGCCTTGGCGGCGCCGTAGAAGAGCGTCACCACGTGCCGCGCCTCGGCAAAGAACAACCACCGCTCGATCAAGACTCCAATGCTTGCGCTCGCCGCGGCCAGGACGATCGCCGCGACACCGACAATGCCTCCGCTCGACGCCGCCACGACGGCCAGCACCACCGGCGCCAGCCCGCCCAGCAGCAACGCGATCCGTCGCAGTGGCCGCGCGTGCCTGCGGGCGACACGGAAGCCCATCTCGCGCATGACGAAGTTTTCCTGAGTGTGGGGCGCCTCGAGCAGCCTGACCGCGCCCAACGCGGCGAGACCGGTTGCGCTCTCCGCCGTGCTACGCGTGGGCTCGCGGTCGATGTGCCGCCAATAGCCGAGCTTGAGGCCCCAGGCGATGACCGTGGCGACGACCGCGAGCCAGTCGGCCCAGGCGAGCCCGATGGAGAAGAGATGGAGGAGCGCTGCGAACCAGAGCGAGCCCGTCGACAGCGCCAGGGCCAGGTAGATCGGCGTCACCCAGGCATTGCTCCAACGTGGGATGGTCTTGAGCGAGGCATAGATCATCCCCGTCGATCCCACCGTCACCGCCGCGAGCACGGCCGCGAGAGCACCGAGCCAGGCCCAGACGCCGCCGTTCCGGGCGGACAGCACCCACCCGGCGGCGAACAGCCCGGCCGGCACGTAGGTCGCGAGCGCCACGACGCCCTCGCGACTCAGCCACGACGACCGCCACTGGGTGACGGCCCGCCAGGACCGCTCCGGATGCCCGAGGTGGAAGGTGGAGGACAGGAGGCCGAGGGTAACGAGCCCGAGAGAGATCGCGAAAGCGACGAAGCCGAACCAGCGGTCCGCGGGGAGCTGCCCCAACACGGCGCCCAGGCCGAGCAGGACAAGCATGCCGTAGCCGGCGCCCGATGCGGTCGTGAAGAGAATAACGGAATAGGACGGGTGCACGCGGCTGGTTCCGGGGCGTCAACGGGAGAGGGTCTGGTCGACCCAGGCGAAGAAGCGATCGCTCCAGCCCGCGTCCTCTGGGCGCTCATCTCCCTCCGCGTCGACCCCCGCCGGGGCCGGCATCGCTTTCCCGCCGGTGCCCGTCTCGCGATGTCGCGGAGGCAGATACTTGTTGACGGGCCGGTAGCCCATCTCCGGCATGAGGTCGAAGCCGCCCCGTTCCGCGACCAGCCTCGATACGTCGGTATCCGGATCGCCCAGGTCTCCGAAATGCCGGGCGCCCGCCGGACAGGTTGCGACACAGGCGGGGATCCGGTCCACCTCCTCGAGGTTCTCGTTGTAGATCCGGTCGATGCACAAGGTGCATTTCTTCATCACCCCGTCATCGTAGTCGTACTCCCGGGCGCCGTATGGACAAGCCCACGAGCACAGCTTGCAGCCGATGCAGGTCTCGGCGTTGACGAGCACGATGCCGTCCTCCTCGCGCTTGTAGGAGGCGCCGGTGGGGCAGACCGTCACGCAGGCGGGCTCGTCGCAATGGAGGCAGCTCCGGGGGAAATGGACGGTGCGGCCGTCCGGGCCGTCGCCGGCTTCGAACGTGTGGACGCGGTTGAACCACACGCCGAAGGCGTCGGCGCCGTAAGGGTCATGGTCGGTCAGCGGCGCGGAATGGCCGCCGGCGTTCCACTCCTTGCAGTTGACCGCGCAGGCGTGACACCCGACACAGGTGTCGAGGTCGATGACGAGCCCGAGCTTCTTCTGCGGCGGCGCCTTCGGCAGACCGGTCACGATCCCTCCCGAGAGGCTCGCTCGCGGCGTCCCCGGAAGCGGCCGCCATAGCGCAGGATGTGCGGGCGCCCCATGGCTCCCGGCAGGGAGGGGATCGTGGGGAACTGAGGCGCGGTTTCGCCGGCTTCCGCCGGCTCTGCCCTGGTGAGGCGCACGCGCAGGTCGAACCAGGCCGCCTGCCCGGTCACGGGATCGGCATTGGCGTAGCGATGACCGTTTCGCGGCGGCAGGAGTTCCGAGATCACGTGGTTCAAGAGAAACCCCTTGGTTGCCTCCGGGGCGTTGGGGTCCAGGTTCCAGCTGCCGCGGCGCTTGCCGATGGCGTTCCAGGTCCAGACCGTGTTTTCGTTGCAGCCCTCCATGCATTTGATTCGGGCCTTGACCCGGGCGTGGTGGCTCTCGATCCAAACCCAGTCGCCGTCGGCGAGGTCAAGTCGCTCCGCCGTGCGCCGGTTGAGGTACAGCTTGTTCCAGCCGTGGATCTGCCTGAGCCAGGCGTTTTGCGAGCCCCAGGAGTGGTACATGGCCATGGGGCGTTGCGTGAGGGCGTGAAGGGGGAAAGCCTCCTCCTCGATCCACTCCTCCTCGAAGGGCGGGTACCAGAAGGGCAGGGGGTCGAATGAGGCGGCGACCCGCTCGCGGTGCCTCTCGGGCGGCCGCGCCTCGCCGTGGCCGTGCGCCGCCAAGCGGAACCGCTGCATCGGCTCGCTATAGATCTGGAGCACGACCGGCGTCGGGGCGGGGATCCACCCCATGGACGCCGCGTAGTCCAGGTAGCCCGCGTTCGCGTGCTTGAAGAACTTGTGCTCGTCCGGCAGCTCGTGGCGCCAGAAGCACTGGTTCTCGATATACGCATCGAGCTGACGCGGATTAGGCTCGCCCCGGCCATGCCGGGTTCCGTCCTCACCGCGCCATCCGGCCAGGGGACCCACCCCCGGGGCGCGCTCGTGGTTGACCAGATAGTCGGGATAGCCACCGGGGTAGGCCGGCCCGCCGTCGGGGCGGGTGAAGGCGGGGAAACCGAGCCGCGCGCCAAGCTCGATCAGCACGTCCTGGAACGGGCGCACGTCGCGGTCGGGTTGGACGACCGGCTGCCGGATCGAATCGGCGGGACCATCGGCGCTGCAAATAGGCCGGTCCAGAAGCGAGATGCAATCCCACCGCTCGAGATAGGTCGTGTCGGGCAGGACCAGATCCGCATACGGGACCATCTCGGAATGGTAGGCGTCGGAGTAGATGATCCGCGGGATCCGGTACTCGCCGGTCCCCTCGTCCCTGGCGGTCAGCATCTCCATGGTCTCGGCCGTGTTCATGGCCGAGTTCCAGCTCATGTTCGCCATGTACATGAACAGCGTGTCGATGGGGTAGGGGTCGCCTTCGTACGCGTTGCGAATGACCATCTGCATCATGCCGTGGGCGGCGATCGGATGCTCCCAAGAGAACGCCTTGTCGATGCGGCTGGGCGAGCCGTCGGGTTCGACCAACAGATCCTCCGGGCCGTGCGGAAATCCGAGGGGCGGGCCGGCCAAGGGGCTCGCGGGGACCACCTGCTCGGACCTGCCGGTGGGCCTCGGCTCCGGCGGAACGGGCTTGGGGAAAGGCGGCTTGTAACGAAAGCCGCCGGGGCAGTCGATGCTGCCCAGCAGCATCTGCAGCAGATGAAGGGCGCGGCAGGTGTGGAAGCCGTTCGAATGCGCCGAGATACCGCGCATGGCGTGCATGGAGACGGGCCGCCCGATCATTCGCTCGTGGCGCCGGCCGGCCCAGTCGGTCCATGGCACCTCCAGCACGACCTCCTCGGCGAACGCCGCGTGCGCCAGCTCGGCCGCGATGCGCCGTATCGTGGTGGCGCTTATGTCGGTGCGGGCGGCGACCCGGTCGGGGGCATAACGGTCGTCGAGGTACCGCTCGGCCACGAGCTGGAAGACCGGTACCGCCCGGCCACCGTCGGGCAGGGGATACTCGCCCGCCAGAGCCGGGGCGATGTCGGGCAACGTGGCATCGACGAGCGCGCCGGCCTTCTTGTCCCACGCGAGCGGCCGGCCATCTCCGGCCCGGGCGAAGAGCCCGTCGGATGGCCCGCCGGGCGCGCGCCGGACCAGCCAGGGGGCGTTGGTGTAGCGAACGAGGTAATCGAGATCGACCTTGCGGGTGCGAAGCAGCTCGTGGACCAGGGACAGGACGAACAGGCCGTCGGAACCCGGTCGGATGCCGAGCCACTCATGGGCGATGGCCGAGTACCCGGTCCTCACCGGATTGACCGAGACGAACTTGGCGTCGCCACGGCCCTTCAGCTTGCCGAGGCCGATCTTGATGGGGTTGGAATCGTGGTCCTCGGCAACCCCGAACATGATGAAGTACCTGGTGCGGTCCCAATCGGGCTCCCCGAACTCCCAGAACGAGCCCCCGATCGTATAGAGCCCCGCCGCGGCCATGTTCACCGAGCAAAAGCCGCCGTGGGCGGCGTAGTTCGGCGTGCCGAACTGGCTCGCCCAGAGCCCGGTCAGGGCCTGGCTCTGATCGCGACCGGTGAAGAACGCGAGCCCGCGGGGGTCGCTCTCTCGGATCCTGGAGAGCCAGTCGGTGGCGATGGCGAGTGCTTCGTCCCACTCGATCTCGGCAAACGCGCCGCTGCCCCGCTCGCCCGTACGCTTGAGGGGTTTGCGGAGGCGGGCCGGGGAGGTGTGCTGCATGATGCCCGCCGAGCCCTTGGCGCAGAGCACGCCACGGTTCACCGGGTGGTTGCGGTTGCCCTCGATGAAACGTATCGCCCCATCCTTCAGGTGCACCTTGATGCCGCAGCGGCAGGCGCACATGTAGCAGGTCGTATATTTCACCTCATCGGCGACATGGGGCGAGGTATCGACGATCTCCCGGTCGTTGATTGAGAGGCCCCCCTGTTCCATTTGCCAAACGCCGGGACGCTGACGAGCCTTCAGCTCAGTGCGTCGATCTGCTCCTCGGTCAACCCGCCTGGCACGATGGTCACGGGGATTCGCATCCTGCCGATCACCCTCTTGGTGAGAAAGCTGATGAGAGGACCCGGTCCCTTCTTGCCCGTGGCGGCGGCGAGGACCAGGATGCGGATCTGCGGGTCTTCGTCAATCAGCTTGAGAAGCGCCTCCTTGCGGTCTCCTTCGAGGACATAGAGCACTGGCAACTTGCCATGCAGCTCTTTGACCTTGGCCGCCGTCTCCTGCAACAGCTGCTCCGCCTCCGCGCGCGCCTCCTCGCGCATCAGGTTGCCAACCGCTGCCCAATGTTGGAAATCGGCCGGCTCGATGACCCGGAGAAGCCCCACCCTGCCGCCCGTTCGCCGCGCCCGCTTGCAGGCGAAGTAGAGTGCATTCTTCATCTCAGGGCTGTCGTCGACCACAACCAGGAAGACGCGCTCCAACTTTGACCTGTCGACGCCGGCGGCC
>JBHICL010000157.1:0-7255 GCA_046759605.1 Alphaproteobacteria bacterium
TCCAGGAGCACGTTGGGCAGGCCATCGCGATCGCCGTCCGCGGCGATGCGGCTCGCGAGAACGAAGACATCGGCGCGACGCAGCTCGACCAGGACGGTCGCCTGGGACTGCGGACCGAGCCACGTGACCCGGTCCGCGATGCCGAGGCGCCGGGCACGGTCGGCGAGCGTCCCACGCAGACCACCGTCGCCGATCTGCACGAAACGCCAGTGAAGATGCGGTGGCAGTCGCGCCAGCGCGTCGAGAAGGTCGTCGTAACCTTTCTTCTCGACGAGACGCCCTATCGACAAGAGCCGTACGGGGGCGGTGGAGTCGTTGCCATCGCTCCCGCTCCCGGGATCCGGGTTCGGCGAGAAGCGGTCAAGGTCCAGACCGTGATAGACGAGCCTGACCTTGTCCGGGTCCGGGGCCAACGTCCGGAGGTGGGCTTCGCCTGTGGCCGTACAGGTCACGATCCAGCGGCAGTCAGCGAGTTTCTCCCGCTTTTCCCAGTCCGGTGTGATCCAGATGTCCTTTGCGTGTGCGGATACGCTGAAAGGAAGGGCGCGCATCGTCGCGGCATAACGCGCGACCGAAGTCGGCGTATGCAGGAAGTGGGCATGCAACCAGGCGACGTCGGTCTCGAGCTCGGTCGCCAGGACACAAGCCTGTCCGAAGCGACGAACGCGGTTGGAAGTCGGATCCCGACGCAGGTCGCGCAGAAAAATGGTCCTGGCCGCGCAGTAGCCCGGCAGCTTTCGGGCACGATGCCACGCGCCCAAGACCCGACGGGGCTCCTCGTACAGATATTCGGGGAGGTATGCGAGCGGCGCCTCGATCTCTTCATGGATCGCGTGGGCCGCCTGGTCGTATGGTCGCCGTAGCGAATAAAGCCGCAGCGCCAAGCCGCGGCGTTCGAGACCCCGAAGCTCCTGAGCGATGAACGTCTCCGAAAGCCTCGGATAGCCCTTGAGCACAACCGCGATCGTGCCTCTCTGGGGGCTATTCGTTGGCATGGTGGTGCAGCGCGCGCGCCACCCGATCCGGTGCTGGGCCGGGACCGGTTGGACGCATGGTCCTTGCCGCTATCCCGGGCTGCCGCCGGCGACCCTGAGGCCGGCGACGGCCCGCTCACGCGCGAAAATATGATCGGCCAGCCGGTTGACGTTATCCAGCCCGTGCAGCAGTCCAGGCAGAATCACGTCCGAGGGCGGGTTTTGCTGTTGCAGATGACGAAGTGCCGTCGCCATCACGCGCGGGTTCCGCTTGCCGTCGTCGATCAGCATCCTGAGCAGCCCGAGTTCCTGGGCGCGCGAGGCACGGATGAACTGCTCGAGCCGCGGCTCGGTGCGGGGCACGACCACCGCCTTCTTGTTGAACGAGAGTATCTCGCAGAAGGTGTTGTATCCCCCCATGGCCACGACGCTGGCTGCCTTGGCCATGAGCAGCTCGGGAGTGCGGTCGAAGGTGATCGCCTCGACGTTGTCCAGCCGTTCGATGCGCTCGTTGAACGCGGCCTGTTGCTCTGGTGCGAGAAAGGGCCCGAAAACGATGAACGCCGGTATGGGTAGCTCCTTGTCGGTTTCGTAGGCGTCGAGGATCCAGTCGATCACCTCGGTGCCGTCGGCGCCGCCACCGACGGTCACCAGAACGTAAGGCCCGCCGTCGAACGGGGAAACCGAGGTCGTCTCCTCGGGCACACGCCGCCTCAAATAGCCGGTGTAGATCATCTTGCGACGCACCGATGCGGGAACCTCGAGGCCCTCGAGTGGATCGCAGATCTGCGGTAGCCCGTACACCCAGATCTGATCGTAGACGTCGCGGAGCACCGGCATCGCCTGTTTGCGTTCCCATTCCCGCGACAGCAGGTCCGGCTCGTCCATGATGTCGCGCAGCCCGAGCACCAGCGAGGTCCCGCGCGCCTTCAGCAGGTCCAGTGTATCGGATACCTCGCCACGCAGCCCGTGCGGCTCCTTGTCGACGATAAACAGGTCTGGGTCGAACCCGTCCGCCGTATGCCGGATGATCGCGGCGCGGAGCGCAACGGTCTCCTCGATCCGCAGATGAAGGCTGTGTGAGCTGTAGTCGCCGTTGCGTTGCTTGATCACGCCGGGCAGCCGCACGAAATCGACGCGGGTGCGGAACGGGAAATTACCGATGAAAGGCGAGCCTGAAAGGATGAGAACGCTCACCTCCGGGTTGTGCCGCACCAGGCTGTGCGCAATGGCACGGCACCGGCGCAGGTGTCCCAGTCCGTAGCTGTCATGGCTGTAGATCAGGACGCGGTTGCCTTCGCGGTGAACCACGGCCACCTCCCCCCTCTTTTTCGTTCCGGCGGCAATCTGGCCAAACAGCAACCTTTGCCGTTGTCACCGCTCGCGTCAATGACGTAGGTCACTCCACCACACCTCGCAGATTTACGCTAGCTCCCGCCGTGCGCTATGTTTGCCCTCTTGCGTGCGGCACCGCAATGCCGCGACCGGGGACGGTGAGGTATGGATCGGAGCCTTTTCAAGTTCATCCTTCGCTACAGCAGCCGGCAGCAGATGTTCCTGCTGGGCCTCATCGTTGTGTCCTATCCTCTGAGCTTCCTGCTCTACGATATTCCCAAGGCCATCATCAACCGCGCCATCGGCGCTGGGGAGGATCCTCCGTTCTCGGCGAAGTTCTTCGGCATCGAGGTGCCGTTCTTCGGTTCGCAGATCGAGTTCCTGCTGATTCTCTGCTTCGCCTTCCTTTCCGTCGTCATCATCAACAACGGGCTCAAGTTCTATATCAACGTCTACAAGGGACGGCTCGCGGAACGGCTGCTGCGCCGCTTGCGTTACATGCTGTATTCCCGGGTGCTGCGTTTTCCCCTACCTCACTTCAAGAAGGTAAGCCAGGGCGAGCTCATCTCGATGATCTCCGCCGAGGCCGAGCAGGTCGGCAACTTCACCGCGGGCGCCGTCGCCGACCCCGCGTTCCTCGGTGGTCAGTGGGTGGTGGCGCTCGGGTTCATACTGCTTCAGGACTGGCGCCTCGGCGCCGCCGCGCTGGCGCTCTATCCCACGCAGATCTACGTCGTGCCGCGGATGCAGAAGAAAGTCAGCCAGCTGGCGAAAGCGCGCCTCCGCGAGATACGCCGGCTGTCGGACCATATCGGCGAGTCGGTATCCGGCATCGTCGACGTGCACGCCCACGATACCTCGCAGTACGAGCTCAGCCGCTTTACCAACCGGCTGGGGATCATCTTCAACATTCGCTACGAGCTGTTCCGGCGGAAGTACTCGATCAAGTTCCTCAACAACTTCATCGACAAGCTGGCGCCGTTCTTCTTCTATCTGATCGGCGGCATCCTCGTGATCCAGGGAAGTCTGACGCTGGGCGCGCTGGTGGCGGTGCTGGCCGCGCATAAGGACATGGCGGCGCCGTGGAAGGAACTGTTGAACTGGTACCAGCAGCGCGAGGACGCAAGAGCCAAGTACGACCAGATCGTCAGCCAGTTCGACCCGGACAACATGTTCGACGAGGAGCTTCAGACCACCGAGCCGGAGGAGTTGCCGGCACTGTCCGGCGAGATCGGATTGAGCAACGTGGGCTTCGTCGATGAGGATGAGATCCGGCGGCTCGCCAATCTGACGATCAGCCTCGGATTGGGCAAGCACGTGGCCGTTGTCGGGACCGGCGGCAGTGGCAAGGACTACCTGGCGCTGATGCTTGCGCGCCTGTCCACGCCGACGAGCGGCAAGGTCACGGTTTGCGGCCAGAACCTGACCGCGCTTCCAACCGCCGTCACCGGCAGGCGCATCAGCTACGTGGGTCAGAACGCCTTCCTGCAGTCCGCGAGCGTACGCGAAAACCTGCTCTATGGCCTCAAGCATCGGCCGCAGCGACCGGCCGAGTATGACGACCGGGAAGCGGCGGAGCGCGAGACCGACATCGGAGAGGCGCAGCGTTCCGGCAACCTGGAGCTCGATTACAGGGCCGATTGGGTGGATCTGGCCGCCGTGGGCGTCGAGGACGGCGCGGAACTTTTCGATCGCATGGTGGAAGCCCTCGATGTCGTCGACCTGTCCGAGGACGCCTATCACATGGGTCTCAGGGGAACCGTGGATCCGACGAACCGGCCCGGGATTGCCGAAAGCGTTCTGGCCGCCCGGCACGCGGTGCGCGAGCGACTGAATGATCCGGCTTACCAGCCGCTCGTCGAGCCATTCGACCGCGAGCTCTACAACACCAACGCCACGGTGGCCGAGAACCTGTTGTTCGGCAGTCCGGTCGGCGCCGATTTCGACATGGAAAGGCTGGCGGAAAACGCCTACGTGCTGCGGGTTCTCGACAAAGCCGGCCTGCGCGACGACCTCCTGGAGATCGGTCGGCAGGTGGCGCAGACGATGGTCGAGATCTTCGCCGACCTGCCGCCCGGGCACGAGTTCTTCGAGCAGTATTCGTTCATCAGCTCCGATGACCTGCCGGAGTATCAGCTGCTGCTCGCCAGGGCCGAGCGCGGACCCCTTGCCGAGCTTCAGGACGAGGACCGGGTCGGTCTGCTGTCGCTGCCGTTCAAGATTATTCCGGGCCGCCACCGCCTGGGTCTGATCGACGAGCCGATGCAAAAGCGCCTCCTGGAGGCGCGGCGGATCTTCGCCCAGGATCTGCCGCCGGAGGTTTCGGGGTCGGTGGAGTTCTTCGATCCCGAGAAATACAACGCGGCGGCGTCCCTGCAGGACAACATCCTGTTCGGCAAACTTGCCTACGGCCAGGCCCAGGCGGCACAGATGGTCGGCGCGCTGATCACGGAGACCCTCGACGCGCTGGGTCTCAGAGGAAGCGTGATGGAGGCCGGCCTCGATTTTCAGGTCGGCGTTGGCGGCAGCCGGCTGTCAACGGTCCAACGGCAGAAGCTCGCTTTCGCGCGTGCGCTGCTGAAGCGGCCGGACCTTCTTATCGTCAACGAAGCCGCGTCGGTGCTCGACAACCATAGCCAGAAAATGCTGGCGGAGAAGGTGCTCCGGTACCGCGCCGAGCAGGGGGTCATATGGATCCTCAGCAGCGTCGAGCTCGCCGAGTTGTTCGCCGAGGTGGTTGTCCTAAAGGATGGTCGCTTGGCGGGGCATGGCGCTTTTGTGGACCTCAATAGGGAAGGCACGGCCTTGTCGGACCTGCTACAATCCGGCTGACCCGAGGCCGTTCCGTGGTTGTGAGGACCTAGTCGTGAGTTTGACCGAGGAAGTCGAGCTTCTCCGCAATATTCCACTCTTCTCGAAGCTCGAGCCGTCGAAGCTCAAGCTGCTGGCTTTCACCAGCGAGCGGCTGACCTACGACGCCGAGCAGGTCCTGTTCAACCAGGGTGACATGGGAGATGCGGCATACCTCATCGTCGATGGCGAGGCGGACGTGATCGTCAGCACGCCGGGCGGTCCGATCACGGTCGCCACCCTGGGACGGAACGACTTCGTGGGCGAGATCGCCATTCTGTGCGACGTGCCGCGAACCGCGACGGTGCGGGCGAAGTCCGAGGTGGTCACCCTGCGCATCTCCAAGGAGCTCTTCTTCCGCCTTGTTTCCGAGTTTCCGCAGATCTCCGTGGAGATCATGCGCGAGCTTGCGCATCGCCTGGAGCAGACGACGGCGAAGCTGCAGGAGGCCATGGCCAAGGCGGGCACCTGAGCGCGCCGCGGCCTGGACCAGAGTTGAGCCGGTTGGACAGCTTCATCCGCCGCGTCGTGGCGCAGCGCGACTGCCTCAACGCGGTGGCGGGCATGATCTCCCAGCTTCCCGGACCGGTGCTCGAGCTCGGCCTGGGGAACGGTCGAACCTATGACCACCTGCGCGAGCTGCTGCCGGAACGGGAGATTTTCGTCTTCGACCGGCGGGTCGCCGCGCATCCCGATTGTATCCCGGATGCCGGACACCTTTTCCTCGGCGACATTCTCGAGCAGCTTCCCGTTGCCGGCGCGCGTCTGGGCGGAACCGTGGCGCTCGCGCATAGCGACATCGGTACCGGGGTGGCGGAGCGCGACGCGCGCATCGCGGCGGCCCTGGGGCCGTGTCTGATGCCGTTGATGCGTCCTGGGGGTCTGGTTCTGAGCGATCAAGAGCTGCGCACCGGCGCATGGCGCGCGCTGCCGTTGCCGGCGGGGGTGCCGGAGGGACGCTACTTCATGTACCGCGCCGACGCCTGATCCGACGGTCGCGAACCAGCGTGGGGGACGGCTGCTGGATGGACCGTGAGTCGGGCGATTGGGAAATCCCATGACCAGAGGTGTCTCTCGTTCCCACTCAAGGAGATCGCAGGTCCTGGGTGCTCTTGTGGCTCGTGTGTGATTGCTCGGCGTGCGATTTCCTCCGCGCAAACGGGCTTCGAAGAGGTATAAGTCCTCATGTTCGATGCTTGCGTCATCGGCCACGTCGTGAGGGACGTGAACACCATCAAGGGCCGGGAATACAGGCCACAGCCAGGAGGGACTGCCTACTACGCCTCGATGGTCTACCAGAGCCTCGGTCTTCGGACGGCCGCGGTCACGTGCGTCGCGTCCGAGGATGAGCAGGAGCTGTTGAGCGAGCTCAGGACCAATGGGACCGAGGTGTTCAATTTGCCGACCGGCACGACAACCGTTTTCCACAATTTCTACGCAGCCGAGAATCCCGACGTTCGAATGCAGAGCGTCACCTCGGTGGCTCGAACCATTCTTCTGACCGAACTGCCGAGTATCTCGTCGAGGATCTATCACCTTGGCCCCCTAACGCAGGGCGACATCGAGCCCTCCATAGCACGTCACTGCGCCAACAGCGGCGGATTGGTAGCCGTGGATGTACAGGGATTGATACGGGATGTTGTCGACGAGAACGTGGTTTCAAGAACCAGCAGGCACGCTTGGGAGCAACTGCGCTATGTCCATGTCTTAAAGGCGGACATCGATGAGATTCTTACCCTCACCCGCGAGCCGAACGTCTTCGAGGCCGTCAAGGCCGTTGGACGCACGGGGGTGGGAGAAGTCGTCATCACTAAAGGGAGCCGCGGCTCGACTGTGTTCGGCCGGAGTCGATCGGTGAGCTTCGAAGCGATTCCACCGCGAGCCACGGTCGATACAACTGGCTGCGGTGACACCTACCTGGCTGCCTATATGGCCAGCCGTCTGAGAACCGACAGTCTTGAAGAGAGCGCGAAATATGGGGCACTTGCCGCAAGCCTCAACATGGAAAGCTTTGGGCCTTTCAGGGGAACACAAGAAGACATACAGGAACGCTGGTCGGAGTTCTGTGGAGCCGGTGATTCCCTTCTCCACCTTCC
>JBHICL010000158.1:0-7254 GCA_046759605.1 Alphaproteobacteria bacterium
ACTTCCTGGCCTGCGTCCGCCACTTTCGGAAGGAGAATGAGCGCGATTTCCGATACCGAAGGCGCGCAGAGGGATTCCAAGATGACCACGTGCCAACGCAATTGAGCGCATTGCGGCGGTTCGGGGGAGCTCGAGTGGCTAATGCTGGAGCATCAAGAAGTAACTACTCGTAGATCCAAATATACAGGAGAATCTCAAATGAAATATCCAGCACTACCACATTAAAGCCTCACGAAAATGTTACAATGTAATGGCGCAGTAAATGCGCCGGGAGGATGAAATGAAGCGCCGGACATTATGGCAGATAGCCGTAGCGTTTGCAGCGGTTTTGCTGCTTATGATTCTTGGCCCGTCAATATTCAATGCACCTCCGGGACTCGGCGGTCAGGCCGTATCCAGCGGAATTGGCAATGTCAGCGCCCTTCAGAGGGCCTATGACCGTTGGGCAACGGACTATGCCCGCGGTGGAGGTGATGAGGCCCTGGGCCTTTCTCTCGGATATTCGAAGGGATTGTCCACCGAGTTCACAAAGGCCCACGGCAGGGCGCGCCTGGATCTTGCCGACGGCTCGGTTTTTGTAGAGGTGTCAGACCTGCCCAGGGAGAAGGCGTTCGACGTCTGGCTCGTTGACAACCGTTCCGGCCCCGGACGCAGCGTCAAGCCCGAGGACGGAGACGCCATGCTGCGCCTTGGGCGGCTCGCACCGGAGGCAGACAACGCAAGCCTCGAGACTCGGCTCGAGGGCGTCGAGGCCGGAGGCTTCGAGATCGACATGGTGGTCGTTGCCGAGGCTGGGCACGAGCCCGGCGATGCGGGACTGCTGTTCGGGTCTCCAAGCCTCTTCCAGAAGCTCTATTACAACGATCGGAGAGGATGGTATGCGTCGCTCGGGGGTCGCAAGAGCCAGCCGGCGATTGCCGACCTCGCATTCCTGGTGCCCCGCCCGGCATACGCGGCGAAGGGCGCTTCGAACCTGCACGCCCTTGTCAGGCGTGGAGAGAATCTGTTCTTCAATCACACATTCGAAGGCAATGGGAGGACCTGTGGAACCTGTCACCCGAGAGAGAACAACTTCACGCTCGACCCGGCTTTCATTGAGACGCTTCCTGACGACGATCCATTATTCGTCGCCGAGTTCAATCCGGATCTGGCGCAACTCGAGAACCCGAGACTGATGCGGGAGTTTGGCTTGATCCTGGAGAATGTGGACGGTTTTGAAATGCCGACCGCCAAGTTCGTGATGCGCGGTGTCCCGCACACTCTTGCGCTTGGGACTTCCATTGAGAATGGTATACCGGATGGTACCGAAGGACTTCCAGACGACAACACAGGGTGGGATAGTGGTGGCGCTCCAGGAGGCGGATCTTTGCGAGATTTTGCAACGGGTGCGGTCGTGCAGCACTTCACGAAGACGCTGAACCGGATTCCCGGCCAGGATTTTCGGCTGCCCAACGACTCCGAGCTCGACGCGCTGGAGGCTTTTCAGCTGTCCCTCGGCCGGCAGGAAGAGTTGGACCTCGGATCGCTGGTCCTGCTGAGCGACAAAGCCGCCTCGGGTCTGCAGGTCTTCCTCAACCAAGGAAAATGCAATGCCTGTCACCTGAATGCCGGGGCCAACTCTCTTAATCCCATTTCTATGACGATCGCGAACCAGAACTTCGATACCGGGGTGGAGAATTTTGTCCATCCAGCCGATAGCCTTATCCCACCCGAACCGAGGCCTCGCGATGGCGGTTTTGGCAGGAATGGCGCTTTGGACATGGGATTCGGAAATGGAGAATTCGCGACACCCCCGCTCGTCGAGGCGGCCGATTCGCCACCGTTTTTCCACAACAACGCAGTCGATACCATCGAGGATGCCGTCAGGTTCTACAACAGCAAAGCATTCAATAGCTCTCCATCCACAGAGTTTCTTGGGTCCATAGTTCTCTCAGAGACAGAAGTCCAACAGGTGGCTGCTTTTCTCCGCGTCATCAACGCGGTCGAGAACATCGGTTATGCGATAACGACTGAACAGAATGCCATGGGGATACGTGCAAGGGCCCGCGCGCGGGAGCTCCTTCGCTTTGCATTGCACGAGACCACCGATGCCTATGACGTCTTGTTGGTAGGCAGCTTACACCCAGATGCCACGTCGTACTTGGGGGACGCCATGAACTGCCTGGAGTCGGCGATACAGGCCAAGAAACATACTCAAAGAGCGCAGCTGATCGAGGAATGTATCGATTATCAGGAATCAGCGCTCGCCGTTATGGTGGATGGGAGCGTGTAATCCTCGTCCGGTCCGTTACTGGGTGAAGGCATCGACGAGCTTGCCGGCGTTCACGAGTTCCTGCGGCGACATCATGCGTTCGAGGTCGTCGCGCGCCGTGGCCGCTCTCTCTATCCCCTGGGCGGCCGCCAGGCTGAACCAGACGTAGGATTGCGCAAAGTCCTTGGGCACGCCCTGGCCGGCGAAGTAGCTATAGCCGAGGTTTGCCTGCCCCGCCGCGTTCCCTTGCCGGGCCGACGCACGGAACCATTTGGCCGCCTCGATATAATCTTGCGCGACGCCGAGGCCCTTGGAGTACATGTAGCCGAGGCTGTTCTGAGCATCGGTATGGCCCTGCGCGGCGGCCGCTTGATACCAGCGCGCGGCCGCGGTCGGATCGGTCGGCACGCCCAACCCCTGCTCATAGAGCAAGGCCAGATCGAACTGGGCATTGGGGTCGCCTTTTTCGGCGAGATCGCGGAACTCGTCCACGATGAAAATATAACTGCCGCGGTAGGCGACGGTGGTCGATGTCTCCTCTTCGAGAGACCGCAGTTCCGCGTCGCGAAAACGCGAGCCGGCCATTCGCACAATCCTGTGGAGCGCCGAGCCTACCAGACCAAACCGGTCTCTGAGCGCGGCGGCGTTGACGGTTTCCGGGTCCCGCAGGACCACGCCCATCGGTCGTTCGTCCAGATATATGTCCGCGGTCGTCTCGGCCCATGAAAGCCGGCCATCGCCGTCGGTGTCGTAGCTGTCGAAGATATCGTCGATTCCCACAAGGTTTGTGACGAACACGGCGACAACGGTGGCGGCCCGGGTCTTCGGACGGCTGTTGTCGGCGCGCGCCCATCGAGACACTGTTCCGACAGCGTTCGAGGCTTCGGTGCGGCTCACGAAACCATCGTCGTCGGTATCGACAAACGCCCAGACCGCGCGTGCGCAATCGTGGGAGGAACCGAAAACACACTGCTGTTTGCTCACGTCGAGAAGTCGCGCGAAGTCGGCCACGCTCGGTGCGACGGTCTGCTCGGCCGCAAGGCCCGCGGGCAACGAAGCCCCGACGGAAGCCACGAGGGCCAGGCAGCTCACAGCGGCAAGACGCATGTCCGACGGTCCGTCCCGTAGGATCCCCTGGTCCTTCCTGGGCCGCCGGTCATTGTCGCGCGATGGTCTTGGTCCGCCCCTGTGGATTGCTGTGAATCCCGGTGATGACACCTCGATCTTTGGGGTTAACCCTGATCGAGAACGGCGAACGGCGGGCGGCCGCCGGCGATGTGTCGCAGGGCTCAGCTCGGTAATTCAAGGTCAGCGATCGCCGCAGCAAGAAAACGAGCGGCCTCGCCTCCGGTGACCGCGCGGTGGTCGAACGTGAGCGATAATGGGACCAGTCTGTGTATGCCCGGCTTCCCATCAACGGGGACGACACGCGGTTCGACGCGCCCGGCGCTTAGAATGGCCACCTGTGGTGGGACGACCACAGGCGCGGCATACCGGCCCGCCATGGTGCCGAAATTGGAAAGTGTGATAGTCGCACCGCGAAGCTCCTCCGGGGGAACCGTCCGGGCCTTGATATCGGCCTTCATTTCGCTGAGGCCACGACGGATGTCGGCGGCGTCACGCTCGCCCACGTTGTGCAGCACCGGGACAAACAAGCCGTCCTCGGTGTCGACGGCAATCCCGAGGTCGATCTTCTCGTGCAGTCTGCGGCCACTGGCCCGGGTATCGTACCACGCGTTGAGCGCGGGCTCTGCTCGACAGCCGGCGATCAGACATCTGATGAGCCGGATCGTGATGTCCTCGCCGTCCTGCCAGGCATCGACATCGGCGTCATCCATTACGGTCGCGGGAACGATCTCGGCGTGTGCCTGGGTCATGCGCCGGGCCATGGCGCGTCGGACCCCGCGCATCGGTTCCAGTGGTCCGGCCTCGCCGAGCGCTTTCGCGGCGCGCTCGACATCAGCCGTGGTCACCGCGCCTCCGGGCCCGGAGGGACTGACCACACCGATTTCCACGCCGAGTTTTCGGGCGAGCGCGCGGACGGCCGGGGTGGCTTTCACCACCTCGGGGGTGGCGAGGCTTTCCCCCGTGGGGGCTTCCTCCGCAACCTGGTCGCCGGCCTCGATCTCGCCGACTATACCGCCGGCGTCATTCTCCACGTCCTCCTCGTAAGCGACCAGGGGCGCTCCAACCTTGACGATGTCGCCGGGCTGGCCGAAAAGCTCCGCCACGCGGCCTTGCCGTGGTGAGGGCAATTCCACCACCGCCTTGTCCGTCTCCACCGAGACCAGCGGTTGGTCGGCCACCACGTGGTCGCCCACATCTATGTGCCAGGCGACAATCTCGGCTTCTTGAAGTCCTTCGCCGATGTCGGGAAGCTTGAAAGTCTTCATTGCCACCCCTCGTCAGAGCAGCCGTGTCGGCCAGCGCTCAAGTGAATGCGAGAGCGCGCCGCGCGGCTGCAAGGATTCGGTTCTCGTCCGGCATGTATCGTGCCTCGAGCCGCAGCAACGGCATGATCGTGTCGTAGCCCGTCACCCGCTCGACCGGCGCCACGAGAGAGAGCAAACCCCGCTCGGCAAGTCGCGCGGCAATCTCCGCTCCAAAGCCCGCTGTATAGGCGGCTTCGTGAACGATGACACAGCGCCCGGTTTTCTCAACGGATGCGAGGATCGTTTTTTCGTCGAGCGGCTTGAGCGTGGCCACGTCGATCACGTCCGCGGACACGCCCTCGGCCGCAAGCGTGTCGGCGACCGCGAGCGTCTCGTTCATCATGGCGCCCCAGGAGATCAGCGTGATGTCCGTCCCCGTACGGACCGTGAAACAGACATCGAGTGGCGCCCCGGCGCCGTCGTCGGTGACGTCCTGTTTGACCAGCCGATAGACCCGCTTCGGTTCAAGAAAGATCACCGGGTCGGGGTCGCGGATCGCCGCGAGCAGAAGGCCGTAAGCGCGTTGCGCGGAAGACGGAACCACAACACGGAGTCCCGGAATATGTGCGAAAATCACCTCGGTGCTTTCGGAGTGGTGCTCGGGCGCGTGGATGCCTCCGCCGAAGGGAGCGCGGAGGACCATGGGACATGTAAGGCGCCCGCGGGTGCGATAGCGGAGGCGCGCGGCATGGTTCAGGATCTGGTCGAGCGTGGGATAGATGAACCCCATGAACTGAATCTCGGCGACCGGCCGCAGCCCCTGCGCCGCCATGCCGATGGAAATGCCGGCAATTGCGAGCTCGGCGAGCGGTGTGTCCAGGACTCGCTCCTGCCCGAAGCGCTCCAACAAGCCCTCGGTACCGCGGAATACCCCACCGTCTATACCGACGTCCTCGCCGAGGACGATGACCCGTTCGTCTTCTTCCATGGCCCGCGCGAGCGCCATGTTGACGGCACTGACGAGGGTGACTTCAGGCATCCTCATCCCCGTTGCCGCCGCTGGACGCGGCGTCGCGCTGCTCGACAAGCGCGGCGGGGAGCTCGGCGTACAGGTAGTCGAACATGGCTTCCGGCGGCTGGGGCGGCGTAGCCAGATAGGCTTCGACCGCGGCCTCGATGTCACCATCGATCTCCTGAACGAGACGTTCTTCGTCCTCTTTGCCCCACACCCCGCCATCGCTCAGGAACGCTCGCAGCCGCGCAACCGGGTCGAATTGCCACTGAGCGCTGACGGCGTGGGTGTCGCGATAGCGGCTGGCATCGTCCGCCGTGGTGTGATCCGAGAGCCGGTACGTCACTGCCTCGATAAGACTCGGGCCTTCGCCTGCACGCGCCTTACCGAGGGCCTGTTCGACAGCGTGCCGGACCGCTATGACATCATTGCCGTCCACCTGCTCTCCCTCGAAGCCGGCGCCAACCGCTTTTTGGGCGAGCGTCAGCGCCGCCGTCTGGGCTTCAAGCGGGACGGAGATTGCCCACTGGTTATTGTTGACGACGAAAACCACCGGCAGTCGCCAGACCCCCGATATGTTGATTGCCTCGTAGAAATCGCCCTTCGATGTCGCGCCGTCACCGACCACACACACAGCAACCCGCGGTTCACGGCGCAGCTTGAAGGCGTAGGCTACGCCGACCGCGTGCGGCGCATGACTGGCTACCGGTATGCTCACCGGAAAGTCCTGTTTCGGGCCGGCAAACTTGCTGCCCCGTTCGTCGCCACCCCAATAAAGGAACAGCTCCTCGAGTGCGACACCACGCCAGAGCTGTGCCCCCGCATCGCGGTAATATGGGAGAAAGACATCTTCGGGCTTCATCGCGGCCGCGAGCCCGATGCTCACCGCTTCCTGGCCAAGTGAAGACGCAAACGTTCCGAGCCTTCCCGTGCGTTGGAGCGCCACCGCTTTGGCGTCGAAACGACGCGTCAACACCATGGCGCGGTAAAGCGGGATGAGCGCGGTGGGGTCGCGAGCGAATTCGGGCAGGTCCTTCGTCGGTCGCCCGTCCTGGTCCAGGAAATGAGCGCGGCGGCTCGCAAAGGGTGCTGCGGTCACCACAACGTCGTTTCGACTATGCTGGCTTGAACGGGGCCGTGTCATCGCGTGACGCCGTATGCCACCCTGCTTCTATCGCGGAGGTCCGAGCGCGACTCGTCGACTTCAACCCCTTGCCCATATACCGCCGCTCAATTGCTATCAAGAGGTTTGCGTGAGTGTATTTTGTGTTTTACCTGGATATCTTCTTGATATCGGTTCGTTCACTCTTTTTCAACGTGCCGAGCGCGGCGGCCTTCCGACCGAAGCCGAAGGATGGAGCATCCAATGGATATCTACGAGCGGCTGGGAGTCCGTAAGCGCGTAAACGGGGCCGGATTTCTTACTCGTCTGGGCGGCGGTCTCATGCCCCCCGAGGTGCTTGATGCCATGCGCGAGGCGGCGGGAAGCTCCGTGGATATCGCCGAGCTTCAGGCGAAGGCCAGCGAGGTCATCGCCGGATGCACGGGCGCGGAGGCCGGCATGGTCAGCAGCGGCGCCGCGGCGGCCCTCACCGTCGGCACCGCGGCATGCCTCACCG
>JBHICL010000159.1:0-7252 GCA_046759605.1 Alphaproteobacteria bacterium
CTTCCAGCCCAGGAGCGCCACGACCATGCCGAGCACGATGAGGAACAACGCCAGCGCCGCGCCGTAACCGTACTGACCGCTCTGGAACGCGCGTCTGTAGACATAAAGCGCGAAGACCGTCGTATCGAAGAATGGCCCTCCTTCGGTCAACAGCAGGATGTACTCGAAGCTGACCAACAACGAGAGCGTCTGATAGATGGTGATGAAGCTTATCGGCCATTTGAGCGCCGGCAGAGTTACATGGCGCACCACCGAGAGCGATCCGGCGCCGTCGACCCGCGCGGCGTAGAACAGGTGCTCCGGTATACCGCGGATAGCGGACGTGAAGATGATCATGCCCATGGATGCGCCGATGAAGCCGTTGGAAATGATGATCAGCGCCACCGGCGCGTTGGTGAGTGCGTCGAACGGCTCGTCGAGGCCGAAGACGTTCATGAGGATCTGGTTCAACAAGCCGAGCTCGGAGGGATTGATGACCCAGACCCACAGCAGGATGTAAAGCACCGAGGGGCTCATCCGGGGCAGCAGCCAAACCCCGCGAAAGAACCCGCCGGACACCTTGGGAATCGAAGTCGTCACCATCGCAAGGATCAGGCCGAAGGTGACATTGAAGAAGGCGAGCGTTCCGAGAACGTAGATGAACGTGAGCGTAATGACCTGCGAAAGCCGGCGATCGCCCGCAAAGACCTTCTCATATTGCTTGGTCGTGAATTCGTTAATCTGCAGCGAACGCCCGAGGTCGGTGAACGACACGACGATGTCGACGATCACAGGGATGACGTAGAACAGGATCGTCAGCACGACCGCCGGGCCGAGGAAAATCAACATATTGACGCGCTGGCGCGCCTTAGCCGAGGCGAGTCCTCGAATTGCGTACCGCTCGTTCTGGGTGATCGCGGTCATGTCACCCTCCGCCGTCCAGCGGATTACCCGGCCTAGTCAAACGATTCACCCGAATACACTAACGCCGAATACCGTGGCATGGAGAGAAGCGCGGGAGAACCCACCAGATTCTCCCGCGCCACCGTCATGCTCACCTTACGATAACACCCTCCAGTTGGGATTCCGCTTCGTCGATTACAAACAGAGCAGCATCCTCAGCACTCAGGCGTCCCGACTCGACGCCCTGCAGAGCCGTATAGATGATGCGGTTCAGGTCGGCGAAAGCCGGATTGTTGGGCAAGAACTTCGTAAATTCCAGCATCTCCGTCGCCCGCGCCAACGTCCACGCTTCTTGATACCTGGGATCCTCAAGCTGCTCCGGCTTGATCCCGATGTGGGTCGTCGTGACCGCGTGGTCCGTATTGAGATCCGCGTCGGACGCGAAGCCAAGCAGCCTCACGGCAAGCTCGGGATGCTCGGTATCCGCCGCCACGGCATAGATGATCGGGTGCGTCAGACTGCCCGGGCTCCCACCCTTCTCGGCCGGAGGCGACGCCGTCCATCCCCAATCCTTGAAGAAACCCTCCTCATCGGAGGGAACCCCATGGGTGGGGAATGCAGCGCTACCGAGATCCCAGATACCATACATAAAAAAGGCCGTTTCATCGTTTTCATAGAAGCTTGCCTTGATATCGCCCCACTCCATAGCCGTGTTGTTCGCCGGCGTGACCCCGTTCTGAACGTTCCACTCGAACCAGCCGAACGCCGCCGTCAGCTTGTCTTCCTCGAGCAGGAGGTTGCCCGTCTCCTCGTCGTTGAAGGTGTTGCCGTAGGACTGGAAGACCATGATGTAGTCCGGCCCAACCGACGGGCGGTGAAGGATGCCGATTTCGGCGCCCGAGTTGTCGACGATCTGCTTCGCGAGCTCGGCAATGCCCGCCATGGTGATCTCGCCCGCCAGCACTTGGTCCGGCAGGCCCTCGATAAAGGCTTCGTCGAGTCCCGCCTCACGCATGAGCTTCTTGTTGTAGAAGAACATGCGCGCCTCCGCGTCCTGCGGTATGCCGTAGCGTTCGCCCAGGCACTTGGTCGATTCCCACAGGCTCGGGAAGATGTCGTCGAAGTGCTCGCCGTTGGCAGCAATCAGCTCCTCGAGGTTGAGCACGAAGCCTTCCTGCTGGAAGGCACAGATCCACTCATGGGCGGCGATGAACATATCCGGGCCTTCGCCGATACCGAAGACTCTCAGAAGCTGCAGAGAGTCATCGTCGAAGCCGCCTGCCGGGCTCTCACGAACGACGACCTCGACGCGGGTATCCGAGCCCTCCGCTTCGAGGGCCGCGTTCAGCCGATCGGCCGCCTTGACGACGTTGCCGGCCCGCAGCGGGCCCGATGGATCCTGACGCGACCACAGTTCCAGTTGCACGGTTTCCGAGCTTGCCGGCTGGCTGGCCAGCATGGCCGGCGCGGCCACCGCAACCGCGAGCGCGGACACCGCTATCGTTTTCAGATTCATTAACCTATCCTCCCTTCCTTCATGACCTCCCGGTAGATCAGCCGGGAGGCCTCATTGGGTCTATCATACGACTTACATGACGCAGGCGATACGCTGCAAGCCCGTTACCGCAAAGCCGTTCTGTCTGGACTGAGAGACGATCCCGGGCGCAGCGCCACCGCGGGCCCATACTCGACCCGGAGAAGCCTCCCCCCTCGGTTCGATCATTCGATCGCATTCACTAACCCGAACTCGCCCAACATCTTACGGGGCTCACATATGCCCTGGCAAGGCTATCGCTCAAAGGAGACAGCCCTCACCGTTGCCGAGAGTTCTCGCCCGTTCGAGCTTTGGCGTGCTTCCACCCTCCCTCTAGCGAGGCAGTTGGCGCTCGGGCGTCGATGCGGCATTGTAAGGTCGCGATGACGATAACAGCCGAGCAGCATCCCGAACGCGCCGCCGCCCTCCCCCGCGCCAGGATCGGTGTGGCGCTGGGCAGCGGTTCGGCGCGAGGCTGGGCCCATATCGGTGTCATGGAAGCCCTGGCGGCCGCCGGCGTCCCGCTCGACGTCGTTTGCGGCAGCTCGGTCGGTGCGCTCGTCGGCGCCGCATACGTGGCCGGCGGCTTGACCCCGCTCAAGCGGTGGGCGCTCGACATCAGCTGGCGCGACATGGTGCGCTTGATCGACCTCCGGGTCGCCAGCGGAGGGCTTCTCGAGGGCGACCGCATCGTCCGCGTGTTCGAGGACATGTACGGGGTGAGATCGATCGAGGACCTGGCCACGCCTTTCTCCGCCGTGGCCACCGAGCTGGGGACCGGTCAAGAGGTGTGGCTGAGCGCCGGGCGGCTGGCGACGGCGCTGCGTGCGTCGATGGCATTGCCCGGCCTGTTCAGCCCGGTGTCGATACGCGGGCAGCAGCTCGTCGACGGCGCTCTCGTCAATCCGGTCCCCGTCTCGTTGTGCCGTGCGTTGGGGGCCGATGTGGTGATCGCCATCAATCTGAACAGCGATCGGATCGGCCGTCGCATTGCCCGTCGCAGCGCGCGCAGAAACGACCGCTCCAGAACGCGTGCCGAGTTCCTGGACAGGATGTCCTCGGAGATGCCCCCTGGCCTGCGTGCCGGGATCAACTGGATCGCCAATCGGGTCCTGGGTGAGGCAGGTTACAGCCCTGCCTACTTCGACGTGATCGTCGGCTCCATAAACATCATGCAGGACCAGATCACGCGTAGCCGCATGGCCGAGCATCCCCCGGACATCGTCATAGCGCCGCGGCTCCATGGTATCGGCCTTCTTGAATTCAACCGAGCCGCCGAGGCTATCGAGGAAGGCCGGCGCGCGGCGAGCCGGGCGCTCCCACAACTGCGGAAGCTCCTGGAGCGTCGAAGCGGTGCGCGTGAGAGTTGACGGCCCGACGCCGCCCCCTTACCGGCCGCGCCGGCCTCTTGTCACGGGCTTGACCGTGCTCGCCTGCGGGCCCTCGCGGCTCTCGTCGTAGGCGACGACCAGGCGCACCGGGCAGTCGACCTCGAGCGCATCGAAGCCGTCCTGGACGACCGAGTTGCGGTGAAAATAGATTTCCTGGCCCTCCAGCTCGATGAAGCCGTACCCCTCGTGCGGGAACAGCCGCACGACGCGGCCCTCGGGCGGCGGCTCATGCGTCTTCGTCTGTCCACGGCGCACGCGGACGCTGTCCTCGAGCTGACGGCGGACGGCGTCGAACGCGTCCCGTATGGCGACGTGGACGTCTTCGTGCGAATGGTGGGACCGCCGGTTCCGCTGAGCTACTTTTTCCTCGCCCGGCAGCGTCACATCGACCGCAACCCGGTACAGCTTTCCCTTGCGGTGGCGCCGGTGCGGTGCGTCGACCACGACCCGGCACGACGTGATCCTGGGATGAAACTTCTCGAGCCTGCTCACGCGCTCCCGGATGCGATCCTCGAGCGCCGGGGAGCTTTTCGAACCCCGGAAAGTAATCTGCAGCGGAACCTTCATATAGCCCTCCAGGAACTCGACCAGCGATCCGAAGGCGCCTGGATTGAGCGCGGATCATGGCCGCGATGGATCCGTCGCTCTTCCTCCGGCCGCCGGTCTGGCTTCGATCCATGTCATGTCCTGGGGCACCGACGGTCATAGGCGCCCCATCTCGTACTCCTCGCAGGAATAGCCGAGCTGCGACAGGCCCTCCTCCAGGTAATCCGGCAGCAGGGGCATGCCGAGGAGATAGGTGGAGGTGTGCTCGTTGTGGGCCCGTCTTGCTTCGTCGAGCGCCGCCTCCCATTCGTCGGCCGTGAAATCCCCGCGACCGAGCCACGCCAGGGCGACGAGGCTGACCTGCTCACCCTCGTTCAGCGCGTCGAGAAAGGCCTTGATCTCCTCGAACGTCGCGTCGTCGCCATAGTCCTCGAACACGGCGCGCATGCCGTCGTCCGACGGGTTCGAGCCGGGATCGGGGTCATCGACCTCGACCTTGATGTCGAACTCCCGCGCCTTGACGATCACGAAGCAAACCTTCTCGGGTTCGATCCTAAGCATCGCCGGGTGTGCCCCTGTCCATACCCATGAGTATCGGGGCCGAGCGTAGCCCGCGTGGATGGCCCCCTCTCTGACCTGGATCAATGAGCGCCGCCGCCAGGCTCGAGGTGACTTTCGGTCGAAACGAGTGTGAAACGGGCCGCACCGCGACGAGTCCGCGGTCGGATCGGGCCTGAATGGCGGGAACGGCAAACCCCAGGAATCAGCGGGGCCGGCCACGGCGAACCGCAGCCGACCCATGTGAGAGGGTTCTGAAGGTGTCAGAACAACGTTGTATATACACCCTGCTGCACGCCCGCGCAAGCGGTTTTGCACACCAATGGAAGAGGCGGTGGCCGAAGCCACCGCCTCTCCATCGTGTTGCCTTGACGGCTGACGTCAGAACGACGCCGTCAGCGAGATGACCCAGCTCACGCCATCATTGTCATCGCCAGCCGTGTTCAGGTTGTCGACGTCGATGAAGTTGATGTCGGCAGCGAGCGCCAGACCCGGTGCAACCGTGTAGCTACCCGTAAGGGAGTAGATGCTAACCTCGGTGTCGACCGCTCCGATATCTCTCTCCGAGTTGAACGTGCCAACAGCGACACCCCATGGCCCCGATGTGTAAGAGGCGGCCAGGTCCCACCAGCTTCCGGCATCGCCCGTGGTGAGAGCGGGCTCACCGGTCTCATTCAGATCGGTGTACCCGGCACCGACAGTAAATCCGGCGAACGATACGTTCGCGCCGACGCCCCACACTTCGAGGTCCTGGCCCGGGGTCACGCCAGCCCCAGGCGGCTCCGCTTCACCGAACTGTCCGCCGGCAGCCACCGTCACCGAAACGTCCTCGAACGACTGCTGGTAGTTCGCGCCCAGGGAGACCACGTTCTTGAACGTGCCGTCGTTGTCGACTTCTCCCGCGCTGCCGCTATGGCCCGTATCGGGCGTGAAAGAGCCTCCCGCCTGGAATCCGCTGAACCGTGGCGTGAAGTAGATCGCCTTCGTGGCATCGCTGGTCTGGCCGAATGATGGCCCGCTGACCCCGGAGCCGAAGTCGACGTAGTCGCCGGTGGGGCCGTCGAAGCCGCCGCGCCCCTTCATCACGTCCGCGGCATCCACGAACATCCGATCCGCCGCGCCGTCCTGGTCGCCCAGCTCGACGCGACCGAACCCGTCGCTGTCCAGGAACACCCAGGTCTCGTCGGCGTTGCTCTCATCGTTCGTCTGGGTCTGGATCTCGACCGACAGGCCGTAGCCGATCCCGTTGTCCGCCGTGGCCTTCGCGTTGAACCTGACCTCCGACTCGTCAGATTTGAACACGTACCCGCGGCTTCTATCAGTTCTGTCCCTGTCGTCATCGCCGCCAATCACGCTGAACCGCGCGTTACCCGATATCGAGAGATCCAGGTTTCCCCCGATCGTCGGGACCGGCGGAGCTTCCTGGGCGCTGGCCGCTGTCGCGACAAGAAGCGCCGGGGCCGCAACCCCCGCTAGCAGTACCTTTTTCATTTTCTGTAACCCTCCAGGTCCTTGGACTTACCAACCGGCGGGCATAAGACTATGGAGGACAGTGCATATGCAAACAATTTGCCGTGTGTATATGCAACATTTGTCTAAAACCGTGGCCAAAAAGCCACAGTGTGCCGATTCGGTGGCACACGCCTCTAGAGACTGGGACCGCTATCGGAAAGCGCATGCTTCAGAAGCGCCCGCGTAAGGAACGCATATGCGGCGTCCACCGAATCGGTCCGGTAGAACAGCTTCACGTCGCCCGCGTCGATGGTCCCGTGGCGCGCCAGGGCCCCGAAGTCGATGACCTCGTCCCAGTAGTCGGTTCCAAACAGAACGATGGGGAGACGCTTTTTCATCTTGAGCGTCTGGATGAGGGTCATGAGCTCGAACAGCTCGTCCAGGGTCCCAAAGCCCCCCGGCATGACCACAACCGCCTTGGCCAGGTAGGCGAACCAGAACTTGCGCATGAAGAAATAGTGGAACCGGAAAGCGAGGTCCGGCGTCACGTAACGGTTCTCGAATTCCTCGACGGGTATCGAGATCGTAAGCCCCACGCTCAAGCCCTTGGCCTCGGCGGCGCCGCGGTTGGCCGCCTCCATGATGCCCGGCCCGCCGCCCGTGCACACGACGAACCGGCCCTCGTTGCCTTCCAGGGCGTTCGACCATACCGTGAGGCGGCGCGCCAGCTCGCGCGCGTCCTCGTAGTAACGCGACATCTCGAGGCTGATTTCCGCGTACTCGACCCCGCGGCCGTCCTTTCGCGCCGTGCGCACCTCCGCCTGCGCCTCCCGTTTCGAGCGAAGCCTCGCGGAGCCCAGGAAGACGATCGTGTCCTTGACGTTCAATC
>JBHICL010000160.1:0-7245 GCA_046759605.1 Alphaproteobacteria bacterium
CGCTGCTCAGCGTCTACAACAGCGCGCTCCCGTTCCTGCTGCTGCTCCTGCTCGTGGTCCTGCTGGTGACTTACGTGCCGGCGCTGACGATCGGCGCATACGGCTAGGAAGCGCCATGCTCGGGCGCGGCATCAGTTCGCGCGCGAGGTTACGGGCCGGATCGTCACCACGGGGCCGTTGACGAGCCGGGCGCTGTCGATGGGTTGGAGGCCGTTGTTTCGGATCACCTCACGCAGCAGCAGCACATAGTCGCCACCCAACTCGGAATAGCTCTCGAGATGTGCCGCAAGCTCGTAGCCGGCCGGCTCTCGCCCCGCCGCGCGCATACCGGCGCGAGTGTCGCGAAACGCCTCATAGGCGGGGTAGGTATTCAGGTTCCGCGCATACGAAAAGATGGAGTCCCTTGGCGTGGGAAACACGGCAAGGCGCGCGTCGCCGTCCCTGGCCTTGAGTCCATTCCGAGACGTGGTTCGCTGGCCGAAGAGCGCGTTTCCTTCGATCGCGAACCGGGATCTGAACCAACCGCTCTCCACGGCGGCCTGAGCGAGCGCAAGGGACGGCGGAACGGCGTCCACGCGCCGGCTAAGTTCCGCAAGGTGCTCCACCGTCGGCGGTGCGCCCGGCTCGCCTACCCGGTACCGGATCATGAGCTCGCCGAGCCACACCCTGTCCTTTTTCGACATGCGCACGAGATCGATGCTCAACAGGCGCTCACGGTCGGCCAGTATGGCTTCGTTGACCTGGAGGATCCCCGAAGCCGCCGCGCGCAGGAAAACGGACTTGAGCAGAGGAATCTCCGGTTCCGTCCAATCCCTCGGCACGTGCAGGAACCGGGTCCGTGGAACGGCCAAGACGGCATCGGGATTCGTGTCGAGGTTGTAGCCGATCGAGTCGTAATAGTCCGCGAGCTCGCTGGCGCTGCCGATCTCCAAGACTCCCGGCCCTCTCGAGTCGCGATAGGCAAGTCCGACCACGATTACGACGACGACCAGGACGGCAAGCAACAGGGCCGGCTTCTTGTGCGAAATCTCTTCGGTCATGGGGCGCGGGCAGCCGTGGGATGGGGAACCATATGGGCAGGCCCACGCGGCTCGCGGTGTGAGCGTTTGATGACAAACCATATCTGTCAGCCCGATGAGCAGACCCCGGGACCGACAGGCACGAGCCGCATCTCTCGCGAGATTTCGGCCGCCCGCCCGGATATGAATTCCGTGGGAGCAACGGGCGACCACCCTCGTGGCTTGGGCAGAACGGCCGCAAGCAACGCCGCCTCCCGTGGTTCCAGCTGGGCTGCGGGCTTGGCGAAATAGCGCCGTGCCGCCGCCTCGGAGCCGTATACACCAGGGCCCCACTCGACGATGTTGAGGTAGATCTCCAAGATGCGGCGTTTGCCGAGAATCACCTCGAGCTGCGGCGCTATGTAGGCTTCGAGACCCTTGCGCACGACGTCGCGGCTCGGCCACAGGAAGAGGTTCTTGGCCGTCTGCATGGTTATGGTGCTGGCGCCGCGCCTCCGGCCGCGCCGCCGGTACTCGTCGAATGCCCGCCGCATCTCTATCCAGTCGAAGCCGAAGTGCTCACAGAACCGGGCGTCCTCGGCCGCCACGACCGCCCGCTGCAGGTGTGTCGAGATCCGTTCAAGGGGAACCCAGGATTTCTCGACACCCTCACCCTCGGACCAGCGGATGATCATGAGAGGCGTGGCGGGAGGCGGCATCAGACGATAGAGAATGGCGAACGCTGCGGGTATCAGCATGAGCGCGACGAGAGCCAAGAGGACGCGCCGCGGCCACCGCCGGCGTGTCGCACGTCTCGTGACGGACCCCGCCCTTGCCCGCCGCGGCCTGATGGTCTGCATGTCAGCGGCCGCTTCGCCGGCGCCCGGTCCACCGCCGGCGACTGCTCCGGCGGAAATCCCGGCACCTCCGGTGACTCGGCAAACGTCTCAACCCCGGCTGCATCCAAATCGCTGCCGCGACGTAATGGCTTCCGGCCAGAGGCTCCACCAGGTTCGTTACGACAACAGACGCTAACAGGAGCCGCCGTGAGTCCCAAGAGGATAGCGCCCGCGGTCCAAGCCGCCACGCCCCACCCCCCCCCCGGGGGGAGCGGTCGTGGCGACCGGCCGTCAGCTGCCCGGCGGAGGGGGCGGCATGGTGTTGATGAAGCTCGGCCGCTCCTTCATCGCGGCGCCGGCACGCTGAACGTTGGCGCTCTTGGCGAGAATCTCACCCGACTCCGGAAAATTCCCGAGATAGAACATGATTGGCGCGACGAACAAGTCGGCGAGGCTGAGCTGGTCTCCGGCGAGGTAGGTCTTGCCCTCGAGCGCGGCGTCGATCAGCCCGATCTGCCGCTCCACCTCGGGCAACGCTTCGTCGATGACAGAGCGGTCAGGCTGTCCATCCGGCCCCTTGGCAAAGACGTACTGCAGCACGTATTTCCTGACGAGGGTGTCATACATGTAGCAGTCAATGGCGCTGATCCATTGATCCATGATCCCCAGCTGCCCCGAGTGGCTGGGCTGCAGTGAAGGGCCGTCGAAGTTGGTATCGATGTAACGGCAGATCGCGATGGTCTCGAAGAGGTGCACCTCTCCGTGACGCATCGCCGGCATCTTTGCAAACGGATGCAGTTCCAAATGCGCGGGGCTCCCGAACTCTATCGGCTCGAGCTGGTAAGGCACCCCCTTTTCCTCGCAGGCCATGCGTGCGGTGCGCACATACGTGCTCTGCGGTGCTCCATAAATAATGACGTCACTCATTTCGGTTCTCCCTGTCAGATGCTGTCATGGCCACCGCCTGACGCCTCCACCCCCGTCAGGGCGCCTCGGCATTGCGGCGGTTGCACGCGGCGACTTGATCGAGTGGAACGAAGGGACCCTACCCGATCACAACCGCCTCACTTTATCGACGATCAGGCGTCGGCGAAATCGACAAAGCCCGTGCCGATTGAGACATCGGAGCTCGGCCTACCCAGCGGGTTCAAGCCTGTGACTGAGGCGCATCCAGCAGGACGTTATGAACGGCTTCCAGCACCTCGCTTTGGTGAAACGGCTTTGGCAACGCGCGATGGGCGCCGAGCCGACCGGCGATATCGAGGTAATCCACGGTGTTCCTGCGTCCACCGCCGGAGATGGCGATGATCTTGACCGCCGGGTGGGAGGTACGCAGGACTCTAATGGTCTCTATGCCCTCCATGTTGGGCATTATGATATCGGTGAACACCACGTCCGCTGGACATTGACTCAGCACGCCCAGCCCTTCGAGCCCATCGGATGCTTCGAGCACGTCGTGGCCGGCCCGCTCCAAGATGATGCGAAGAGTAGTGCGGACCAATTCCTCGTCATCGATGATCAGAATACTTGCCATGGTCATGCCTCATAATCCAAGGTGCCGTAGCCTCCAGCCGCCACGACTCCCCCGGCTGCTCGCGTAACATCGCGTCGCGGTGTCTGTCCCATCGATGGCAGGCTCGCCGCGGGCTGCCAAACGGGCAACAGGATTTCGAACATCGTGCCTTGACCCACCTTGCTCTCCACGCTGATCGCTCCGCCATGCGCGGTGACTATGCCGTGAACAACGGCGAGCCCCATGCCGGATCCCTCCCCGACTTCCTTGGTCGTAAAAAAGGGATCGAAGATCCGCTCCACCACATCGTGGCCCATGCCACAGCCGGTGTCGGATACACGCAAGCGATGATGGGGACCAGGCGTCAGGCTGGAATGCATGCTGGCCTCCTCGGGGCTTAAGGCAACCGTGTCGAGGTGCACTTCGAGAACCCCGTACTCTTCATCGATTGCCCCAGCGGCGTTGGAGGCCAGATTGATCAGCACCTGGTGAATCTGGCCCGGATCGGCAAAGACGAGGCCGCCCGCGCGGTCGATATGGGTGCGAATCTCGATCGTGGCCGGAATCACCGATCGAAGCAGGCTCAGGGCCTCATCGATAACGCCGCCAAGGTCGACGGCCTCTCGCTCCACCTCGTCCTGGCGGCTGAAGGCGAGGATGCGATCCACAAGCCCCCGAGCCCGGTTCCCGGCGGTCAACACTTTTCCGAGGCTCGCGCCGGCCGGACTATCCCGAGGAAGATCGTCGATCGCCACCTCGGTGAGCCCGATCATTGGTACAAGCAGATTGTTGAACTCATGGGCGATACCCCCGGCAAGCACACCCAGGGCTTCCATCTTATGAGCCTGCAGCAGCTGGCGTTCGAGCCTTGCCTTGTCCTGCTCCGCCCGCTTCAGCTTGGAAATGTCCTGAAAGACGCAGACGATCAGCCCATCGCGGTCAGCCATGGGCGAGCTGGCGAAAAGGACGGGGACTTGATGGTTTGTTTTCGTGTAAATACACTTAATGCTGTCCAGCCGCCCCGGCAATACCGTGGTTGCCCCGCCAAGTTGGCTGTCCACCTGGTCCCGAAGGAGGAGACTCACCTGCCGCCCCAGAAGCTCGTCGGCCGCAAAGCCGGTCAGGCGGCATGTCGCGTCGTTCACGGCCCGTATGGTCCCGTCCGGCGCGAGAACCATGAGCCCGTCGAACATGCTCGTGATGATGTCGTTCAGGAACTGCTTCGAAACAGTCGTCTCGCGCAGAGCGACGCCCATATCCTCGAACGATTGGGCCAGATCGCCGAGCTCGTCCCGCCGATGCCAGGGAACCCTTATGTCGTAGTTTCCTTGCCCGACCTGGCCGGCAAGCCGGGCGAGTGAGGTGATCGGCTTGGCCAAGCGGTCGGAGACGGCGATGCCCACACCCATGCTCAACATGCTCAGCACGATCGCAAGGATCGTTGCCGAGCCCACGAAACGACTCGAACTCTCAGCGACGACCGCGTCGAGCTGGTCGCTCAGATCCTGAATGTCGTTTTCGGCGAATGACTGATCCAGGGTCAACGAAACGGCGCCGAGCACGTACGAGCCGACCGCTATGGGACCCGTGATGACGAGCTCCGCTCCCTTGGCCTCGATCAGCCATTCACCGTCCAATATGGCGGCCTCGAATACCGGTTCCGGGGCAAGCTGGTCGTACGCGAGTATCTCCACGGTACCATCGTGGACGACGCGCCCCTGGCGGTCATAGACGAAAACCGACGTCACATCCGCCACCCCGAGAGCACCGAAGACGATGTTTGCTATGTCTTCGAAATCCTCCCGTGAGACCGGCTCCACCAGACTTTCGGCAATGAGCTGGACGTGTCCTCGACCCCTCGCCAGCAGCTGCTTGTAGAGAGCCGTCGACATGGTCGCGGAGCTCGAGCCATGGAGCTCGCGGCTCACGTCCTTGAACTCGAACAGCAACGTCGCGGTCACGGTGCCAACGATCGCCAGCGCGATGATAACGAGAACGAGTGAGTAGCGCGTGCGAAGTCCGAGATACATCGTCTCTGCGGGCGGTCATTCGAGTTCGGCGAGCAGCAGTTTCGCATGGTCGAGATCCTGCCGGGCCTGTCCGGTGAGCTCGTCGAACCTTGCGACCTTGAAGTATTTGGAGAGGACCTCGCGTCCCTCTTCGTTCTCATGCATCGTCGTCAGGACATTCCTCACACCTTCTTTCAGCGCCGGCGACAAGTCGCCTCTCACCAACAGGAGTGACCGGATCACGCCCGGTGTTTCATAGAAAATCTCGAGCTCCGATTTCATCGGGATCGGCATGCGCTCCGGGTCCGACCAATCGAGGTTGCTCAGCACTCCCGCATCGACGCGGCCGCGCGCGACCCATGCCGCGATGCTCGTCTCACTATGCGCAAACCGGTAGTTCACCGCATTATCCGCGGGATCCGTCTCCTCTGTCTCGAGCTCGAAGAGCGCCAGCCCCTCGCGGCGCAACGTCAGCATCGGAACGAAATACGCGGAGGTCGAACCGGGATCCTCGAATGCGATCGTTCTGCCGACCAGGTCGCTCAGGGCGCTTATGCCGCTATCTTTACGTGTAAAGAAGACCGTGTGGTAGGTGGGAACCCCGCTCTTCCATTCGCGGAGCAGGAGCTCCGCACCCACGGAACGCTCCAGTTGAAGCGCGGTAAAGACCGTTTCCGAAACGATATCGGCCTCGCCGTTGCGGAGAAGCTCGTCCAGGTGCGCGACATCCCGGGCGAGAACCAACTGGTGTCGCGCGATGCCCAGATCGCCTAGATGGCTCGCAAGATAGTGTCCCAACGCATCGAGTGCCGGAATGTGCTTGCGCGGATTGCCTGAGACGCGAGCAACGGTGAGCGTGGTCTGGAAGTTCATGGAATTCACGCTCTCGGCGACCGCGGGGTCGCCTGACGACGTCAGGCCGACAAAGAGCGCGACCAGCAAGATCTGGAACTGCCTAACGATCATCCCCGTCGCCTCCGCCCCCTGCACGACACGACAGCCGCCCCGCATGCCGTGGTTGTTATCGACCGCCCTTCGTCGCGGAAATCGCTTAACAAGATGATGGCTTGTTCATGAAGATTCCCTTTACGCCGCTTCGACTCCGGGTCGCACCTCCTGGTCCCAACCAGGGAGCCGGGAACGTCTCCGGCCCGTGGCATGGCTTGAAGGCGCGTTGCTCGTTAAGCTGCGACATTCGCTGGCACGCAACGCCTTGAAACGGGATCGGTTGGAAGTGGCATGCACATCCGCGGTCTGCTTCTCGGCTTCTGCATGACGTGCGCTCTCGCTCCATCTGCTGCCGGCCAGGAAACGGGTGTGGATCTGGAGCTCGCGCTGGTGGTGGATTCTTCGGGTAGCGTCGATGAGAGGGAGTTCGACCTGCAGCTTCGAGGCCTCGCCGACGCCTTCCGCGACCGGGACGTCATCGCCGCCATCAACGCTCACGACAAGGGCATCGCCACGGCGTTGGTGCAATGGTCGGGCCCCCGTCAACAAAGCCTCTCCGTCGACTGGTTCGTGGTCTCGGACCAAGCGACCGCCGAGATGTTCGCACGACGCATAGGGACCGCGGAGCGGAGGTTCGGCGGAGTCACCGCGATCGGCGAGGTGTTGCGGTTTTCGGGCGAGCTGTTGCAGGCGAACCGCTTCGCAGGCCGCCGCAGGGTCATCGATCTTTCCGGCGACGGTCCGACCAACTTCGGTGAATACCCGGGCGGGCCGCGCGACCGTGTGATCGCCGCCGGTATTACCGTCAACGGGCTCGCCATAGTCAACGAGTTCCCGGAGCTCAGCGATTACTACGCCGAGCATGTCATCGGAGGCGACGGCGCGTTCGTCATGACGGCGACCGATTATCGAGATTTCGCCCGGGCCATGCGCGTGAA
>JBHICL010000161.1:0-7204 GCA_046759605.1 Alphaproteobacteria bacterium
TGCCCATCAAGGGTTGGACGCGGCGCATGGCGGGGAGTCGAAATGCGCCAGCCGCCCTCCTCGATCACCCGGTGGCGTTCGCCGATGGCGGAGAGGGTGCGCGGCAGAGGCGCGGACAGATCATAGACATCGATCAGAGCGCTGTACCCGGCAGGTACGGCTTTCTCAGGAAGGCGTCTTTCCTGAAAAACGGTCACTGGTCCTGAAAAACGTTTCGGTATACCTCTATTCATGAAAAACGATCTCTACGTTTGAGCGTCGTGAATTCCAATTCTATGCCATGAAAAATAGGAGATCCATTGAATTTTCACGAAATTTGATACACCACGTCGCCTCCTTGTGAAATCTAATCCTCGCCAGCATCACCCGGATAGCGACTGGCCGAGACACTGCAAAGCAGGGGTCTCGGGGAGCACGAACGGCAAGAGTAGAACTCGGCTCGGCCACGAGGCTGGCTCCGCCGATAGTTAGAAATCCACCATCGAAAGTGAGGTCACCACGTCGTAATCAGCGCCGATGGTTTCGAAATGCTTCGACCACAGGCGATTTTCCGGTTCTCAAGGGCCAATTGGCGTGTCGATCTTGAACCAGCTTGGAAGCTTACGAAGAGCCGACCGTTCTCGTTGCTGTCCAAATCTATCGCAAATTGCTTCTCGAGCCCTGTGCGATTGGCGGGCCATCGAACACACCAAGGAGCGTTGATCGTATTATCGATTAGGATCGCCATTCTCACAGTGTTTCATGCCGACTTCGGGTCGGCGTGTGCCATTTTGTCTCGAGCCATGGCCACACCGCCCGCCAGCATGCGCCATTGGCCCACTGAAGCGTAACGCTGCGTGAGATGAGCAGGAACTGAATACACACGCGATCCTCGCGCCGGGTGGGTTCTGTCCTTTCCTCTTTCCTCTAGGGGTCAAAACGGCTAACTGGCAAGAAGGCAAGTATCCCCTCTTTTTTCGCGCGAATTCCGCCCTCAGCCCGTTCTATCAGCCCAAGCTTTCTGAGCACGTTCAGATCTCGAGTAACTGTTTTGTTCGTCTTGTTGGCGTAGTCCTCAGCGACTCTCGGATCAAGGCGACGAAGCTCAGAAACCGCCACTACCTCCCCGGCAGCGGAAATAGCCAGCGCAAGTCTGCGCCTACGACCATCCGCCCGTGATTTCCTGTCTCTGAACCTCTCGTGGACGTAATTCCGCCATGCAACGTCCCATTGCTCGTATCGGATACGTTGTATCTGCTCTCGTACCTGATCTAGAAAACCGTCGATTGCGTACTTAATGAAGGGCAAAAGGTCTCCTCCGGACTTGCTAGCACGGTCAAGCTGCCGGTAGTACTCCATGCGCGTCTGATTGTAATAGTTGCTTAGTAGATGAGCGGCAGACGATGGAACGCCAGCTTCAAGTAATATCTTGACCTCCATTAGTCGAGCCGTTCGTCCGTTTCCATCACCGAAGGGATGAATCCAAACCAAATACACATGAGCAATGATCGCCTTAACAAGGCCATAGACTATGCGCTGACTATCCGGCGGCTTGAACTCATCGCTTGCTAGCCAAGCACACAGTTTCTCGAGTAGATACTCGCAGTCCTCGACCGGAGCTCCCTTATACACAGTTCCGACACCCACCTGTTTCTTAGTGATCTCGCCAGGCGTTGCGTGGTCGGGAACATCAAGGTCCTTAAGGACCATCCGATTGAACTCTTTCACGCGCTCGGGCGTTAGGTCCCTCGTTTGACCCCTCGCTATTTCTTCAAGGATGCTGTTGGACGCCTCGAGTATGTTGTCCACCTCTCGTCCCTGATACTCCTTAGAGGGCGGTAGCTCCAGCCTTCCTTCAATACGGTTCCTGACTTCGTCCTCTGATAGCGTGTTTCCTTCGATGGCAGTGGTTGCCTGAATACCCTTCGCAAGATACAACTGATGCAATTCGTGGGCGGTGGCCGGCCTAAGCGGTACACCTGCGATGTGTTCGCATTTAGATTGAGCTTCTCCCAAAGCAAGCCAGAGACTTGGAGTAGCCTTCCGGAGATCCACACTAAACTTGATCCAGGGGTGTGTCCGCAAATATGTCCGGCCCGTTGTCTCTATAACCCTTTGCATTTAAAGATTTTCCACCGATTTCGCCTTTTCTCTGTCCAACCTCTTGTCCCTCATATATGTCGCAGACTTGATCCCTTCAACCTCTATCTCCAGGAGCCAGGCTGCCCAGTTCTTTACATTCGGAGGCGTCCCACACCCCGGGTAGTGGGTAGCTGAGACATTGAAAAATATGGTGCGGGTGGAGGGACTCGAACCCCCACGGTGTTGCCACCACCAGATTTTGAGTCTGGCGCGTCTACCAATTCCGCCACACCCGCGCGCCGGAGCGGCGGCATGATGCAGCAGCGACCGCCGCAGTCAAGTGTGAGAAGACGTGAGCGCCCTCTCCCCCGGCGATCCCGGGCCTCACCGGGGCTCGCGGGGCTCACCCTCCAGGTTCGCGGCGGCCCAGGCGAGAGCCGTGTTCGTGGTTATCTGGTCGCAGCCGGCGGCAATGGCGGCCGCCATGTCGGCGGCTGCATCGGGGGCGCCATGGTCGATGGTCCAGCAATCGACCAGGTGGCCCCACGCCCGCAAGCGGGCCACGAGCCCGTCGCCCCGCTCGTGCGAGGCGCGCACCAGCTCCCGGGGCAGGTAGATCGTATGGGCCCCGGGCGCCGTCTCCCGGACGAGGCGCAGGACGGCGGCCGGATCGACCGCGGCGCCGCCGGTCCCGAGCGCCCCATCCTCGGTGGGGTCGTAGCCGAGCGCGAGCCCCGGCGCGCGGCCGCCCAGCCGGCTGACGGCGTCCCAGTCATAGCCGCTCAGGATGAAGCGGTCCTCGAGCCCCGCGAGCGCCGCGGCGAAGGCCTCGCCCACGCCCGCGTCGATCTCGGTCGCGGCCGCCTGGAGATCGAGCTGCACCCGGGCGGACGCGCCGGTCGGCCCAGCCCGCACCGCCTCCGCGAGCTCGTCGAGGAGGAGCGGCGCCTCGCCCGCCGCGCCGCGCAACTCGAGCCGGGCGACCGCGGCGGCGTCGATCCCGGCGACGGGCCCCCGCCCGGTGGTCTCGTCCTCGAGCCGGGGGTCGTGCAGGCAGACGAAGCGCCCGCAGGCGAGGCGGCGAATGTCCACCTCGAGGCTCGCCCCCGCCGCGAGACCGGCGACGAGGTTCCGCCGCGCGCACGGCGGGTCGTCCGGGCGGCGCCTCAGCTGGCGCCACTTCAGGCGAACGGCGCGGCCGGCGGTGCGTATCTCGGTGGGCGCGCCCGCCTTCCCGGACCTCACCTGCCCCTCTCCCGATCTCAAGCCACACTCATACCCTACCCCGAACGGGCGTTGCCAGCCGCGCCGTCACCTGTTATGGGGGCCGCCATGGAGACGGCGCGGCACCCCGGCGTATTACGCGGCCTCTACGACTGGACCATGGCGCTCGCGGAGAAACCGTGGGCGCTGTGGGCGCTGGCGGCGGTGGCTTTCATCGAGAGCTCCGTCTTCCCCATTCCGCCGGACGTCATGCTGATCCCCATGGTGCTGAGCGTCCGGCGCAAGGCCTGGCTCTTCGCCGGCGTCTGCACCGCCGCCTCGGTGCTGGGCGGCTTCGCCGGCTACCTCATCGGCCTCTTGCTGTTCGACGTCGTGGGCCGGCCGATCCTCGAATTCTACCATTATACCGAGCGGTTCGAGGACTTCCGCGACGCGTACAACGCCTGGGGCGCCTGGATCGTCGCGTTCTTCGGCGTCACCCCCTTCCCTTACAAGGTCATCACCATCGCAAGCGGCGTCACCGCGCTCGACCCCCTCACCTTCGGCGTCGCCTCGGTGGTTTCCCGGGGCCTCAGGTTCTTTATCGTGGCCGGGCTTCTGTGGTATTTCGGCCCGCCGATCAGGAGCTTCATCGAGCGCCGGCTGGGGCTGATGGCGACCCTGTTCTTCGTGCTCCTGTTCGCGGGGTTTCTGATTATCAGGTTCGTCCTGTAAAAGCCCGGCCGGCGAGGCCATATCCGAGGCATGAGCCGCGCGAGCATATCCCGACTACCCGAAAGCCCGCGGGCGGTGCCCCTGGCCATCGGGGGCGCAAGCGCGGCGACCCTCGCCGTCGCCTACGCGTTCCAGTACGTGGGTGGCCTGGCGCCCTGTGCGTTGTGTCTCTATCAGCGTATCCCCTACGGCGTGGTGATCGTGCTCGCGGCCGCCACCGTCATTTTCGCCGGGCTGCTCGGGCGCCGGGGCGTCGCGGCCGCGGCGCTCGCGAGCGCGCTGGTCTTCCTCGCCGGCGCGGCGATTGCCGGCTTCCACGTGGGCGTCGAGCAGCACTGGTGGGAGGGACTCTCGGCCTGTGGCAGCGGCAGCGGCGGCGCCGACCTCTCGATCGAGGAGCTCAAGGCCCAGATCCTCGCGGCCCCCGTGGTCCGCTGCGACGAGGTGCCGTGGTCCCTCCTCGGCATCTCGATGGCCGGGTATAATTTCCTCGCCTCCCTCGCCTTCGCGGGCGCAAGCCTGTGGGCGGCGAGGTGGCTTGTCGCAGAAGACGGGTCATGAGCAGTACGAAGAAAAGCACGCGCCGCACAAGGAAGCGCAGGACCGAGACCGCGGCCGACCGGCTGCCGGGCGACCCCGACCGCGAGACCCTGCTCGCCCGCATCATCCGGGTCGATCACGCCGGCGAGCACGGGGCCGCGCGTATCTACGACGGCCAGCTGGCGGTGCTCGGCGACCGTCCCGCGGGCGCGGTCATCCGCCGGATGGCCGAAAAGGAGCGCCGCCACCTCGACACCTTCGACCGCCTCATGGTCGAGCGTCGGGTGCGGCCCACGGCGCTCTCACCCGTATGGCACGTGGCCGGATTTGCCCTTGGCGCCGCGACCGCGCTCATGGGCGAGCGGACGGCCATGGCCTGCACGGTCGCGGTCGAGGAGGTCATCGACGAGCACTACGCCCGCCAGGCGGCGCGGCTGGGGGACGACGAGGCGGAGCTACGCGGAACCATCGAGGACTTCCGCGCCGACGAGATCGAGCACCGCGACATCGGGCTCGACCACGGGGCCGAGGATATCCCCGGCTATCGGGCGCTCACAGCCGCCATCAAGGCGGGCTCGCGCCTGGCCATATGGCTGTCGAGCCGGCTCTAGGCCACCCGGAACCACCCTCAGGACGGCTCCAGCTCGGTATCCCAGTAGAGGAAGTCGCCCCAGCTTTCGTGCAGATAGTTCGGCGGGAACGCGCGGCCGTTCCCGCGGAGCTTCCAGTTGCTGGGCTCCTGCGGCTTGCGCAGCAGCCGCATCTTCGCCTCCTCGGGCATGCGGTTGCCCTTGCGGAAGTTGCAGCCGCCGCACGCCGTGACCACGTTCTCCCACACCGTCCTGCCGCCACGGCTGCGCGGGCGGACGTGCTCGAACGTCAGATCCTGGACCGGGAACCTGCCGTCGCAGTACTGGCAGGCGAAACGATCTCTGAGGAACACGTTGAACCGGGTGAAGGCCGGCTTGGCCGCGGGCGAGACGTAGCGCTTCAGCGAGATCACGCTGGGCAAGGCCATCTCGACGCTTGGCGAACGCACGACCCGGTCATAGACCGCAACGATGTTGACTCGCCCGAGAACCGACGCCTTGACCGCCTCGTACCAGGGCCAGACCGACAGCGGAAAATAGCTGAGCGGCTGGAAGTCGGCGTTCAACACCAGAGCCGGACAATTCTCGAGCTGGGCCTGCACCTAAACCTCCTTGGCGGGCTGCATACTAGTGGATCGCGAACATATGCGCAAAATGTTTCCGAGCCATCACAAGATGTTGTGACCGATTTCTATTACCGGCGTATTACGAGCCCGCGTAAATCCTCTTTTCGTGGTAATCGCCGCAAGAATTCCGCGCCGTGAGATGGTCGTCGCGGCTCACCCCTCCGCAACGAACACCCCTCTAAGAAAGTCGCCGCCAAGCCTGAGTCCTTCCTCGTCGATCCCATGGGCGAGCCCGGGGCGCATGTGCGCGCGTACGCGGACGCCCAGCCCGCTCAGGGTCGCCTCGGCCTGGCCGAGCGACTGGGGCGGCACCACGGGGTCCGAATCCCCGTGGCAAAGCAGCACGGGCGGGCGCGACCTGATCTCGCGGGCGAGGCTGTCGCCGTCCACCAACATGCCCGAGTAGCCCACGACGGCGGCGCATGCATGGGTTCGCCGCGGGGCAACGTGGAGAGACAACATCGCACCTTGGGAGAAGCCGACGAACGCGAGGTCGGCGTCGGCGAGCTCCCGCTTTCCCAGCTCGGCATCGATGAAAGCGTCGAGGATCCCCGCCGCCGCCCGCACGCGCGCCAGCAAGGACTCCGGCGCCGAGTCGCTGACGCTGAACCACTGGTACCCGAAAGGCCCCATGTCGCATGGGAAAGGCGCATGAGGGGCGACGAACTCGGCGTGCGGCAACGAACCCGCCCACCTGGGCGCCAGTCCGATGAGGTCGTTGCCATCGGCGCACAAACCATGGAGGAGCACGATCAGCTGACGGGGACTGCCTCCGGCCTCCGGTCCGTAGGCCGGTCCCGAAATCGCCAGGTTCGCGGTCATGAGCGTGTCCCCTCGCACCCGGCGCGGCCGTCATATGGCCGCCATGCGGAGGGAATGCCACAGCAGGCGCGCGGCGGCGCTCCGCCATGGACGCCAGGCCTCGGCCAGCTCCCGCAGCTCCCCGGGACCGGGACGGCTATCGAGATCGAGCCAGCGCCGCACCGCCGTCGCAAGGCCGAGATCGTCGGCCGGCATGATGTCCTGGCGGTCGAGGGCGAAAAGCAGATAGCACTCGGCGCTCCAGCGCCCAATTCCTCTGAGCTCCACCAGCCGCGCCACCGCTTCCTCGTCGGGCAGGCGGTGGACCCCCTCCAGGTCGAACTCGCCGGTGACGGCCTCGGCCAGAGCCCGCGCGTATCCGATCTTCGGCCGGCTCAGTCCGGCGGCCCGAAGGCGATCGTCACCACCCGCGAGCAGTGTCTCGGGCGTCATCGGCCGGCAGGCTTCACACAGCCGGTCCCAGATCGTCGCGGCGGCCCTGGTGGAAAGCTGCTGGTAGACGATGGTCCTGAGCAGCGTCTCGAAACCCGGCTCGCGAGCGCGCGGGTCGGGGGTGCCGGTGCGTGCCCAGAGCTCGCCCATGCGCCCATCGACGAGCGCCAGCTCCGCGAGCGCCGCCTCTAGCCC
>JBHICL010000162.1:0-7186 GCA_046759605.1 Alphaproteobacteria bacterium
TCGAGGGCGCGGAACCACTCGGGCAGGTGGGTCAACAGCAAGGCGCCGACCAGCGCCCCCGCTACCGTCGTTCGCCCGCCGACCACGGTCATGGTGAGACAGATCACCATGACGCCAAAGCCGAGGACCTCGGGCGAGACGACCCTGATCGTGTGGACATAGAGCGCGCCGGCGCCGCCGGCATAGAGCGCGCTCAGCACGAACGCCGTATAGCGCAGCATTCCCGTATCGATGCCGAGGGTTCCGGCGGCAAGGGGGGCGGCGCGCATGACCGCGAAGGACTGGCCGTAAAGGCCGCGCATCGCCCGCCGGGCGATCACCGCGCCCAGGGCGACCCAGACCCACACGAAGAGCAGCAGAGGCGCGCCCGCGCCGATTCCTTCCCCGAACAGGCGGACGCCCGGCACGCCCGGCAGCCCGTTGGCGCCACCGGTCACCGATTCCCAGTTCACGGCGAGCAGGAGGACCGCCTGGCTGAACGCCAGCGTCGCAAGGGCGAAGTAATGGGACTCGAGCCTCAGAACCGGCGCCGCGATGAGTGCCGCCACCACTCCCGGCACGAGAATCGAGAACGGGAACGTAAGCTGGAATCCCACGCCCCACAGGCTGCCCAGGATGCCGGTCGCGTAGGCGCCGAGCCCGAAGAAGGCGCCCTGGGCCAGGCTGAGGGCGCCGGCGTGGCCGAACACGAACTGGTAGCCGAGGACCAGGATCGCGTACACACCCGCGAGGGTGAGAACCCGCATGTCGTAGAGGCTCGCGAAAAAGGCGGCATACACGACGATCGCCACGCCGGCGAGCAGGAGCGGTGCGTTCAGGCCGTGGCCGAGCCAGGCGCGCCCGCGGTGGATCGCCCCGCTCATTCAAGCCCGCCGTTGCGCGGCTTCGCCGAAGAGGCCCTGCGGCCGCAGCAGCAGGATCGCGAAGAGGGCGACGTATAGGAGGCCCTCGGCGACCGGGTGGGAAACGACCGTCGCGACCACGACCTCGAATACTGCGATCAGAACGGCCCCGAGCACGGCGCCCCTGAGGCTGCCCCAGCCACCGATGGCGACGGCGATGTAGGCCTTGAGCATGAGGACGCCGCCCTCGCTCGGCGTGACGAAGAACTGGTTCGCGAGCAGCAGCCCGGCGGCGCCGGCGAGCGCCGCCGCCAGCGCGAAGCTGAGACCGATCATGCGCCGGACATCGACGCCGACGGCGCGCGCCATTTCGGGGTCCTGTGCCGTCGCGCGCAGCTTGCGGCCGAGCTGCGTCCGCTCCAGCATCAGCCCGAGCGCCGCTACGAGGCCGGCGGCGACGACAATGATGGCCAGGGATTGCCGCCCGATGGCGAGCTCACCGAGGCCGATCCGACCGCCGCCCAGGAGCGCCGGCGCCGCCCGGGGCGCCGCGCCGAATATGGCGTTCACCGTGTTCGACAGCACGATGCCCACCGCGATCGTGGAGATGAACACGGCGACGGGCGGCTTGCCTCTCAGGGGCATGTAGGCCACCCACGACAGCACGAGGCCGAAGGCGGCCATCACCGCGAGCACGAAGGGCAGCAGCAAAAGGCCGAAGCCGGAGAGCTGATCGGGAACCAGCGTGGCCAGGGCCACGGCGACGAAGCCGCCGGCCATGACCGTGTCGCCATGGGCGAAGTTGACCGCGCTCGTGGCGTTGAGCACCAGCACGAAGCCGAGCGCCACGAGCGCATAGGCGGCCCCCAGGGCAAGGGCGTTCAGGAGCAGTTGGGCAAACAGCATCGCCCCGGTCCCACGGCTCCCATGACCGCTCGGCGGCCCCTCAAGGCAGTCCCGTTACGTTCTCGTAACGCTTCACGATACGCGGCACGCGGCTCTCGCCGTCGTAGCAGATGATGAGCGCGTCGTGCGCCATGTTCCCCTTGCCGTCCGAGCGGTAGGTCATGGCGAGTCCGCGATGATGGCGACCTGCCAGCGCCTCGCGCACGGCCTCGCGCGTACGGGCGCCCTCGCCGATGGCCGCCAGCACCATCGTGACGGCATCGTACTGGCCAAGGGCGAAGGCGTCGGGCTCGGTGCCATAGGTGGCGCGGTAGCGCTCGGTGAACCGCTCGATCCTGTCGTCGCCGCCGGAAATCGGCGACGAGCCGCTTTCGGCGCATACGCCCGCCAGCTCGGGCGGCTCCAGGAGCGCGGCGGTCTGCGGCTGGTGCATGGCCGATCCGGCGACGATGGGGACGCCCAGAGCCATGGCGGCGGCCTGGCGGACGACGAGGGCCGTGGGCCCCGAGTGCAGGTGCAGGAGCAGCGCGTCGGCGCCCGACCGGCGAACCTTGGTAAGCGTGGGCAGCATGTCCTTGACCGAGACGTCGAGGGCTTCCTCGAGCACCGGCGGGCTGCCCAGGCGCGTGAGGGTCTCGGCGAGGTGGCGCCGGCCGCTCTGGCCGTAGGCGGTGGTCTGATAGACGATCGCCGGCCGCCTGGCGCCGAGCTCCTCGACGGCGTAGCGCGCGTGCGCCTGCTTGACCACGGCGTCGCCGGGAAAGAACCGGAACACGTACGGATTGCCCAGCTCGGTGATCCGGGCGGTCCCGGAGACGGTGATCATGGGCACGGCGAAGTCCTCGGCGAGGGGAAGCAGCGCCAGCATCTGGGTCCCCAGCATGGGCGCCACGACGGCGATGACGTCCGGATCGTCCAGGGCGCGGACGAACGCGTTCACCGCCACCTCGGGCGAGGTGCCGGTGTCGCTGATCTCGAACTGAATGCCGAGCTCGCTCCCCGCGTCAAGCAGGGCCAGCTCGGCGCCGTTGCGCTGGCTCGTGCCCTCGAGGGACAGGAAGCCCGTGAGCGGCACGAGAACCGGTATGTTGCGCTTGGCGCTTTCGGCCAAGGCGCCGCCGGCAAGCGCGGCCGCGAAAAATCCGATAAGTGCCGAGATCGGCAGCGGCATAAGGCGTCGCATCACTTCCTCCCGCCGGGCCATCCGGGGTTACGGCGAACGCCGACGGGAGAAGTGCAACGTCGCCGCGACATCTTCCTCCGCCGGCATGACCCGGTTCAGGTTCGATGGGTTTGCTCTCAGTCCCCGCCTTCGCGAAGACACCCCAGCATCACGGTCATGGCGACGATGGGCCGTGCGCGGTCGCGAGTCAAGCGACGCGATTCAGCCTGCAGCGGGATTCGGTGGAGACGCGACGTCGGTGCGGCGAACCGAACTCAGGAGATCTCATCCCGTGCGACCGGGATGGTGGTCCAGTTCTCGCCCCAGCCGATCACCCGGCTGTGGCCGTTCGGCATCGTCAGAATGATCGTCCAGGTGGCGCCGCCAGGGCTCGTGAATACCTCGATCAGACCGCCGTTCTGGGCGATGCCGATGGCGACGGGCACCTCGGCATATCGGCTGTCCAAGAGCTTCACGAGTTGATCGCGCGGCATCTCGGCCGTCTGGGCGGTCGACGGCCCCGGCCAGAGGACGGCACCAAGGAATAGGAAGGCGGAAAGGAGCGCGAACAAGGGGGTTCGGGCAAGTCTTCCGGCTGCCTTCGGTATCTTTCCTGGTAGTAGTTTCATGTCTAACTCCCTCTGTTTCATGTACACACACGCCGCGAGCTTCGTAAACGGTAATGATGTTTCACTGTTTTACGCACGGAGCTCTATGGGTATATATGGGTATTTCAGGCCGTTTCTTTAAGTGACGTTCGTCACAGCCATATTCACTTTAATGTAACGCGTTGAAATCTTGGCGAGTTTTCCGCAGGCTCGTCTGGCCGCGCCGTGGGTTACCGCGGCACATCACGGACTGTTGAGGCAGCTTGACGACCGGCTTCCCCGGTTTGGCGGTATATGCTGTTTGGCCCGAAAGGGGGGCGGCCCGCGCATGGAAGTAACGCAGAGGGAGCAAAATCATGAAGAGCATTTCCAGAACTGCCCTTGCGCTGGGTATTTTCTTGCTCGGAGGGTCCAGCTTCGCGCAGGACGCGCCGTTCGGCTCACCTGAGGAGGTCACCTACGCGAACCAGCTTTGGCAGGCGTTGGCCGAGGCCAGGATGGTCGGCCCGAACGCCATCGGCACGACCACGTATGAGGGCGGCACGGGGCTCCACACCGAACGGTTGATCACCGTGCAAGGGATGGTGACGGTCAATGGCGCCGAGGGCTTCGCCATCGTCAAGAAGAACTTCATCGCCGGGGACCAGGCGGCGACAGAGGAGCAGGTCCTCGAGGACCCGCTCAAGTACCTCATGGTGATCACCGTCATGTACCAGCGGGAGTCGGGCTACGACCCCGATAACAAGGACTGGTTCTGGGCGGCCTTCCGGCCGGACGGATCGGTCAACGTGAACCCCATGGGGATGACGATGGCCGGCAGGATCGTCGGTGGTGGGATGATGCCGGACGCCCCGTTCAACTGCATCGCCTGCCATCAGGCGGCGCCTGGGGACGACTACGTCTTTCTCCACGACTCCGTGCCGGCGAGGTAGGGCTCAAGCATCGCGTGGGTCGCGGCCCGCGGTGTGATCGTGAACCACTGGCAGGCTTGCGCCGACTGATCGCGGATCTGGGAGGATGCTCCCTCAGTCGATGTTCGCCTCGTCCCTGTACATGACCTTGTGCCGGGTGGTGCGGATCCACTCCTCGATGTCGTCGCCGCTCATGTAGTTCTCGGCATTGAAGCGGTCCCAGCTGCGGATTTGATCGAGGTCCTTCTTCCATCTCTTGTAGGGCGGCTGCAGCGGCGGGCCGAAGCACATGACATCGATGACGGAAAGATCGTCGGGCACGCCGAGCAGGGGCTTGAACGCCTTCTGCGCCTCCTCCTGGCCGATCGCGGTGACCCACCACACGCCGTACCCCAGGGCGGCCGCCGCCAGATGCGCCGACATGGTGGCCGCCGCGACGCTTTGCAGGAGAATGCGCTCGGCGTTCTGGTGATACATGCGATCGAGCTCGGAGTCGTCGCCGAGCACCGGGAAAGCTCGTACGAACCGGAAATCCGCCGCGATCACGATCAGCCCCGGCGCGGTCTTCATACCGGCGTAGTTGGGGCTCGGGAACTTCATCCTGAGCTTCGCGCGCCGGCGCGCCTCCTGGACGAAATATTCGCCCAGCCGCTCCTTCATTTCAGGCTCGGTCACGACGATGAAATGCCAGGGCTGTGCGTTCGCGCCCGATGGCGCGTGACGGGCCGCTTCGAGGATGAGGTCGTAATGCTCTCTCGGGACCTCGTAGTCCGGATCGAAGGCGCGGCTCGTCTTGCGCTCGCGAACGATCTCCATCAGTGCCTGGTAGCCGGGTGCGTCGGCGTGCATGGCAAATCCCCAGCGTGGTGTTTGAGCTCGGCGCTAGTTGCTGCGGCGGCGCGTCAGGTAGACGCCGTCCTCGAAGGTGTCGAAGAAGTGGCTCAGCATGGGGTGCCTGACAGGCTCCGCGCCGTCGTCCGGCTCCAGGTTGCGCTCGGCCACGTAGGTGGTGTGGGCCGCGTCGTGAACGAGCACGTGATACCACGGCCGGTCCCTGGGAGGGCGCGACCGCGCCATGGTTTCATACCACTCCTCCGTTCCCTGGAAATCCGGGTCCACGTCGTAGACGACGCCGCGGTAGTCGAACAGCTTGTGGTGAACGATCTGGCCAACCCGGAACTTCGCTGCTGTCTCCGCCATGTTCCTGCCCGTGCCTTCTTCGTTATGATCTCCGCGGCAGCGACCGCCGGTCCGGGAATTACACGCCCTGGCGGGCGCGCTGTCCAGGTTTGGGGGCATGCCGACGAGGTGGGGACGAATGGGAGACGCGGTCGAACGCACCATTCTGGTGTCGAAGGGCAACGCCGGCGTGGCAACGGTCACGCTCAACCGGCCGTCGCGGATGAATGCTTTCACCAGGGCCATGTGGGAGGAGCTCGCGTCCGAGATGGCGGAGCTGTCGCGCGCGGCGGAAGTGCGTTGCGTGGTGCTGCGCGGGGCCGGCAGGGAGGCGTTTTCCGCCGGGGCCGATATCGCCGAGTTCGAGAGCGAGCGCGGCTCGGCGGCGCTGGCGCGCGACTATGGCGCGGTCATGCACATGGCCACGACGGCCATCGCCCGTTCGCTCCATCCGACGGTGGCGGCGATCCGGGGCGCCTGCCTGGGCGCGGGGCTTGTGGCGGCGGCCCGGTGCGATCTGCGCCTCAGCGGTGAAGGCAGCCGCTTCGGCGTTCCCGTGAGCCGTATCGGCATCAACATGCCGTATCCGGAGCTCGCGGCGCTTTATGACCTCGCTGGCCGCGCGACGACCCTCGAGCTGGTTCTCGAGGGCCGGATCATCGAAGCGGGCGAGGCGCTGGAGAAGGGCCTGGTCAACCGCGTCGTGCCCGACGCCGGGTTGGACGCCGCCGTGACCGGGATGGCGGAACGCATCGCCGCCGGGGCCCCTCTCGCCAATCGCCAACACAAGGCCATAGTGCGCCGACTCGCGGAGCCGCGCCCGCCCACCGAACGGGAGATCGCGGACAGCTTCTCGTGCTTCGACACCGAGGACTGCCGCGAAGGGCACCGGGCGTTCCTCGAGAAACGCGAGCCGGCGTTTCGCGGCCGCTGAGCTCCCCCACGCGGCCGGCTGTTCCCTGGCGCGTCCTGGCGTGCTTCACTTGGGGCTCACGATAGCGACGGCCGACGACGCGCGCGCTGGGCGCATGGCCATGAGGGAGGGACCGCCATGTCCGGTGAGGAACGCAAGTATCGCAGCCACCAATGGTTCGGCATGGCCGACCGGGAGGGCTTCACGCACCGGAGCTGGATGCGCAACCAGGGCCTTCCGTCGCACCTGTTCGATGGCCGGCCCGTGATCGGCATCTGCAACACCTGGTCGGAGCTGACCCCGTGCAACGCGCATTTCCGCAAGGTGGCCGAGCATGTCAAGCGTGGCGTCTACGAGATGGGCGGTTTTCCCGTCGAGTTCCCGGTGACCAGCCTCGGCGAGACCCTGATGCGACCGACCACGATGCTGTTCCGAAACCTCGCCTCCATGGACGTCGAGGAGTCGATCCGGGCCAACCCCATCGACGGGGTCGTGCTGTTGACCGGCTGCGACAAGACGACCCCGTCGCTGGTGATGGGCGCGGCGAGCTGCGATCTGCCGGCCATCGTCGTCTCCGGAGGGCCGATGCTCAATGGCAAGTTCCGCGGCGAGGACATCGGTTCGGGCACCCATGTGTGGAAGTTTTCCGAGGACGTGCGCGCCGG
>JBHICL010000163.1:0-7146 GCA_046759605.1 Alphaproteobacteria bacterium
CGCAGAGTCGAGCAGCAAAGATGACGTTCAAAAACTCGCGGATGTCTGCCCGCGTGCGGCGCTCATATGCGCCCACGCCGGGAGCGGACAAGCACACGGCATTGTCGCTAGGCGGAGCGGTGATCGCGGGGGCGATCGCGCTGAGCATGATCGCGGACGCCTCGGGCGCTGCCGAGACCTCGGCGGTGACGCTGCGCAATGTCGGCTTCGGCCAGGGCTTCGCAATGAACGGCCTGGGTGGCAGCCGGACATTCTTCTTTCCGTTGCCCCCGGATGTTCCGCGGGAGCACGGCGTCCTGCACCTTCATTACGAAAGCAACTTCGCATCGTACCGGCGCGCAGCACTTCGCATCGTGCTCAACGACCGGCCGGTCGAGGTTCGAGAGCTTTCCTCTTCACAGCTTGTCGACCTCGTGAACCTGCCTCTAGACGCCTCTGATCTCGCCGGACCCATCGTCAAGCTCGATCTCCAGTTCATGGGGGCGGCCACGGCCGACAGCTGCTTCGACCTGCGCATCGCCTCCGGCTTCATTCGGTTCGCAGCCGAAACGGGTGTGAGGTTCGATTTCTCGCCCGAAGATATACGCTCGATTCGCGGCGCCTGGGCCATGCTGCCGTTGGATGTGGTCATCGGCTTGTCGGCGCGCCCCCTCGACCCGGATGCATTCTGGGCCGCGTGGGCCCTGGGTGTCCGCCTCATGCGCGAGGGGCACAACGTTACCTTCTCGCGCCTGCCCGCCGCCCAGAACCGGCTTGCCGCGGTCGGCGGTGACGGTCCGCTGTCTCCGGTTCCACGGGACCCAGACGCCGCGTTCGTCGCACAGGTGCGGGATTCCCTGCGGCACGTTGTCATCGCGTCGGAATCCGAGCTGGCGACGCTTAGCGACAGGATCGAGAAATACAACCTGGATCCGTCATCGGAGGACCTGCCGAACCTGGTCGACCTCGGTCCCGGTGACCACCAAGTGGCCGGCAACGTCCGCCTGTACCGCTTCGGCGAACGTCCGATCATAGCGGTGGTTGGCCCGCGGACCGACGACGTGGCCGCTTTCCTTGCCGGCCGGTTCCGCGATCTCACGGGCCAGGCGGTGAGCGTGAACTCGGCACATCCGGCAAGGGCCGAAAGGACGGGGGGCGGACGGGTCACGTTCGCGCAACTCGGGTTCGGGGACCAGGAGCGAGCGGTATCGGGATCGACCGAATGGCTGTTTCCCTTCGGTGTCGTGGACCTTCCAGGAGGCGCCCGGCCGACGGCGGTCAACCTGGATCTCATTACGGGCCCAAGCGTGGGCACGCTGCCGGCGCTCGTCCACGTCTATTACAACGACGTACTCCTCAGATCCGATAAGCTTCGCGAGTCGAGCAGCGTTCACCGCGTCAAGGTCGAGCTTCCGAGGCGTTTGACCCGCTTGGGAAACCAGCTCAAGGTCGTGCTGCAACGAAATGACGTCGCCACGTGCGAGCGGTCGACGGGTTTCGTGAACGCGGTGCCGGCGCAGATCCTCGGCACGAGCACCTTCGAATTCGACGCCTCGCCCGGGGAGCCCAGCAATTTCAGCGACCTTCCCGCATTGGTCTCGCAACGTGCCACCGTATATGTGCCGCGGGTCGCTCTGGAGCGGCCAGTGCTCTACCTCCGGCTGCTGACGGCCACCGCTCAGGGTCTGATGCCGGAACCGCTGGCGCGGTCGATCCGGTTCTATGATGATGACCAGCCGCTCACGCCGGACACCCCGTTTCTCCTCGTTGGACGGCCTACGGCAACGCCGCCCTCGGCTCCGGTACGGTTCGACGCCGGGGCCGTACGCATAACACTGGAGGGGCAAGGGACCGTCCTCGACGTGAGCGCTCGTCCGGATCTGACCACCGCCCAGATCGCGGAGCTGAATGATCAGCACGGCCTCTGGATCAGCACATTCGGCGGTGAGATCACGCCCGTTCCCGATCGCATGGTCCTGGATCGGGGCGACGTGGCGTTTTTCGACGCCTCCGAGCCCGTGCTCACGTTCAGTTCTCGGGAGGATGAGGTCGCCGAGATCACCTATCCCCCCGCCGTGAGGTGGTTCGACCTGTTTCAACGCGTTCGCCTGCAGGCTTTCTGGGTTGCATGGCTGGTGCTGACATTGGCATTCCTGGTCGTGCTTCGGCGACTTCATGTCAAGCGCAGGCGACGCTGATCCCGTCCAGGCGGTCCCTCCGTGAGCGGCGCTCGAGATTTGGAGACCTCGCGCCTCCAGGCAGGCGCCCGGGCAGCCTCTCTGCAGACCGGAGAGATCCTGGTCGAACAAGGCCTTCTGACGGTGTCCCAGCTCCGCCAGGCACTGGAGCTCCAGCGCGCGTGGAAGATGCGGATCGGCGAGATCGTCATGGCGAAGGGGTGGGTTCGCGCCCTGGACTTCTATCAGGCGCTGGCGCAGCGAATGGGGACGCCGTTCGTGAACCTTGTCGAGGAACCCGTGGACGCGGCCCTGTTGGATCCCCGGAAGGTCGATGAATACGTCCGGTGGCAATATGTACCGTGGCGCGCCGAGGGTGGGGAGAGCTGGTTCGTGTCGCCGGACCCCCTCGCGGCAACCCGGCATTTGCAAGAGACCGACCCCGGGTGCAGGCCGAACGTCGCCGTAACGTCGAAGTTCGACATTCTGTGGACGATCCAGGAGCACTTCTCGGACGACCTCACGCGCAAAGCGCGCCTGGACCTCTATCTGTCCGATCCTGTCAGCTCCGCCCGCAACGTCATGACGGGCCGCCAGGTGACCGCGGTTTACATCCTGGCGAGCCTGGTCCTGCTCTGTTTCTCACTTGCCCCCGTCCGCGCCGCGATCGTCAGCATCGCGGTCATGTCGGTGCTCTTCCTGGTGAGCTTCGCGTTCAAGCTGCTGCTCGTCCTCATCGGCGCCAACGTGCCCAGTCTCGACCACAGGATCACCGAAGAGGACGTGCGCGCCCTGAACGACGACACGCTGCCGATCTATACCATCCTCGTTCCCATGTACCACGAACCCAGGGTGCTTCCCATACTCGCGAGCGCCATTCGCCGGCTCGACTATCCCCTCGCCAAGCTCGATGTGAAGCTCGTTCTGGAGGAGGACGACCTGGAAACTCTGGAGGCGGCCAAGCTTCTGGGACTGGAGAGCATCTTCGAGATCGTTCGCGTTCCCGCGTCCGATCCCAAGACAAAGCCGAAAGCGTGCAATTACGCCCTCGCGTTCGCTCGCGGGGAATACCTCGTGATCTTCGATGCGGAGGACAAACCGGAACCCGATCAACTGAAGAAAGCCGTGGTGGCTATGCGAAAGTCATCCGAGAACGTCGTCTGCTTCCAAGCGCGTCTCAACTACTACAACGTCAATGAGAACTGGCTGACCAGGCTTTTCACCATCGACTATTCCCTCTGGTACGACTTCATGCTGCCAGCGCTCGAGTTCCTGGACCTGCCGATCCCACTGGGCGGCACCTCCAATCACTTTCGAACCGAATTCCTGAAGGAGCTCCGGGCCTGGGATCCCTTCAACGTCACGGAGGATGCGGACCTTGGGATCCGTATGACGCAGAAGGGCTATCGTGTTGGCGTGATCAACTCCACCACCTTCGAAGAAGCGAATTGCAACGTTGGTAACTGGATCCGTCAACGCTCGCGCTGGCTCAAGGGCTATATGCAGACCTACCTCGTGCATATGCGGCATCCGGTCAAACTCTACAAATCCACGGGGCACAGTGGTTTTTGGGGGTTCCAGCTCTTCGTCGGCGGCACCGCCCTGACGGCTCTTCTCAATCCGGTGTTCTGGTTCATCTACGCGTTCTGGCTGGTTAGCCAAAGCGAGCTCATCGAGGTTTTCTTTCCGAGCACCATCCTGTACGTCAGCCTGGCAAGCCTCATCATCGGCAACATGGCGTTTGTGTATCTCGCGCTCCTGGCGCCGCTGAAGCGCCAGTGGTTCGATCTCGTGCCGTACGGTCTCACTTTCGTGGCGTACTGGGTCCTCATCTCGTTGGCGGCCTACAAGGGTCTTTGGCAGCTCGTCACGCGGCCGTTCTACTGGGAAAAGACACATCACGGCATCAGCCGGACCACAGCTCAGGAACTCGAGGCGGCGCGGGAATGAGGCGCGACCTGAGGACCGCACTCGGGTTTTGCGTTGCATTCGGCCTGCTGTTAAGCCTGGCGATGACGCTGGTCTGGCGAGGCTACATCAACGAAGCAGCGCTTCGCTTATGGGCCGATGTGCTCATGACGTGGGAGACCCGAGGCTTCGCCTCCGAGCGCCTGACGCTCCTCTACCCGCAACTACGGTTCTACCTCGCTCTTCTGTTCTATCCCTTCACGGCGTTGAGGAGCTGGGCCAGTCTCTACACCCTTTCCGCAATCGTGGCGACCGGCCTCCTGGCCGCCTGGTATGCGCTCGTGTTTCGTGCCACGCGGCACGCGGTTCTGTCCTTCGCGTGCACCCTTGTTCTCGCCACGCACCCTTTTTTCCTGTGGTCAGCGACGCGCGGCGGCGTCGAAGCGGTGAACCTGCTCGGCGCGACCGCTCTCGCGGTGGCTCTGGGTTATATGATGCGGGCGCCGGTGTTCAGGGGAGCCATCCTTCTTGCCGGAACCTTGGCCGCCTACCTGATCCTGGACGAGCGCTTCCCTTATCTGGCCGTCGCGCTGCTGCCGCTGCTCGCGCTGTTTGCGCCGCCCCAGATCATGTCGCGATCGGTAACAGCGTTCTATCTGATCACACTCATGCCGCTGGCGGCGGTCGTTCTGTCCTACCTCTACGTCAACTGGCTGTTCGCCGGAGGCGCGCTCGCCTTTGCGGAGGACCCCAACTCCGTCTTTCACGGCGCCCGCGCCCAAACGCAGACGACACCGTGGCTCCTGTCCTTCGGTGGCGGCTTTGTTTCACCACTGGTCGTGGGGTGCGCGCTTGCCTTCGCGTCGGCGCCGGCGCCGCTGGCGGCTTTGGCGTGGCATCGTCGCATACCCGAACGGGCGCGGCCCCTGGCCGTGACCTACGCCGTTCCCATCCTGGCCCTCGCGCTCGCGACGATGAACAATTTCGCCGCCCACGCCGTGGAGTTCCTCCAGCTGTTGCTCGTCCCCACCGTGTTGGCCTTCACGACAGCGGGACAGGCGCCGCGCCGTCTGGCCTTCCTCCTGGCGCTGGCCGTGCTTGGCCATGTGGGTGCTTGGGCGAGCGTCCATGCCTGGCCTTCCGATGACCTGCGGCGGTGGACCGGAGCCCTGACCGGAAACCTCACGGATGCGGGGTCGTTCGAGCCGGAGCGCGCGTTCCTGGCGTGGATAGAGGGCCGCGAGGGCATCATGCTGGACGATCGGCTCGGTTTTCCTTTGATTGCCGGCTTGGGAACAGCACGCCCGTTCGTCCTCCCTGCCGAGCCGGGCTTCAAGGAGGCCACGGTGATCGGGCGGCTTGTCGCCCCGATGGTGGCCGTCCCGGATCCCCGTCGCGAGGGCGCCACGGGCGACCAGCTCAATCAAAATTTCCCCGGGCTCTACGACGGCGGCGCGGCAGGGTATCGCCTGGCATACGATCGGCTGGGCTGGCGTGTCTATGAACGAACGAGGCCAGCGCGCCTGCTCGGGAGATCGCCTTAGCGGTGGTTTTCGCGCAATCTTGGCGCGCGATTGCGATCGGGAATGGTAAAAGACAGCGCCAAATCGCATCATCCGGTACGACCATGCGGCTCCGAGCGTCCCTCGCCTGCCTGCTCGTCTCCGCGAGCGTGCTCGCGATCGCGGACCGAGCCGCCCGTCCGGACCCGTTGGGGCTCCCGCCCGGGCACAAGTTCGAGGTGCGGCCCGATGATCTGCCGCCGCCTTATGCGACGCCCAGCGCGCAAAATCCGTCGCAGCCGATACCGCTCCCCCGGTTCGCGACGCTGCGCGCGCCCGACGGGTTTCGGGTCAACATCTTCGCCGATGGCCTCATCCATGCGCGCTGGCTGACCGTGGCGCCGGACGGCGCGGTGTTTCTGGCCGAGTCCCGGGCCGGTGTCGTCACAATCCTCCGCGACACCGACTCCGACGGCGTTGCCGACCTCAAGGCGCCGTTCCTGACCGGCTTCCGTCTGCCGCACGGCCTCGCGGTGCACGGCCGGCACCTCTATGTGGCGGACCAGCTCTTCGTGCGCCGGTTTCCCTACGAGGCGGGACAGAACCGTCCGAAAATCAGCGATGGGCGGATCGATTTCGAGACCGTCACACGGCCGGGCGCACTCGGGCGCCCGGAAGGACACTGGACACGCAGCCTGTTGTTCTCACCCGACGGCAAGCGCTTTTTCGTGACCGTGGGAAGCACATCCAACCTCGCCGAGGATCCGGAACCCCACGCCACGGTGCAGGTCTTCAACGCCGACGGATCCGATCCCCGGACCGTCGCAAGCGGCTTGCGGAATCCCGTGGGGATCGCGGCGCACCCGGAGACGGGCGAGATCTACGTGACGGTGAACGAGCGGGACGGGATGGGCGATGAGCTCGTTCCGGACTACCTCGCCCGCCTGCGCCCAGGCGAGTTCTACGGCTGGCCCTACGCCTATATCGGCCCCAACCCGCAGCCGGATTTCGCCGGGCGGCGCCCCGACATGGTCGAGGAGACGCGTGTGCCGGACGTGCTGTTCCAATCGCATTCGACACCGCTGGGCCTCGTTTTCTATGACGGAGACCTGTTCCCCGAGGCCTACAGGGGCGATGCCTTCGTCGCCCTGCGCGGCTCGTTCAACGCCAGCGAGCCCCGCGGCTACATGGTCGTGCGCGTCCCGTTCGAGGACGGCCGGCCGCTGGGATACTACGAATCATTCGTGACCGGATTTTGGGCCGAGGGCGAGCGCGCCCCCCGGGTGTGGGGGCGACCCGCGGGGCTCGCCATCGCCCAGGACGGGAGCCTCCTCATCGCCGACGACACGGGCAACCGCGTCTGGCGGGTCAGCTACCTGGGACGCTGATCGGTCCGGCGCAGCACCGAGTTGCATGACTCACCCTCCCAGGACTGCCACAACCGAGAGTAATACGAAGGCGAGCCCGATCACGATGACGAAAGGGACCATCAATCTCGCCCCGACGGCGTATCCCGGGGACTTGTCGGCACTCAAGAAAATGGCGTAACCGATGCCGGCAACGAACAGAATGGCGAACAG
>JBHICL010000164.1:0-7143 GCA_046759605.1 Alphaproteobacteria bacterium
CAGGCCCTGATCGCCGAGGAGATCGCCGGGGTCAATGACCTCTTCGAGAAGGGCCTGGAACGCAAGCCTCGCTTGCTGACGCTGCAAAGGACTGAAGCCGAGCTCCTCGGCACCGAAGGTGAATTGGAGGCGCGCATTGCGCGGGCCCAGGAAGCGATCGGCGAGACCGAGCTGCAGATCGTAAACCTCAAGATCGAACGCCTGGAGGAGATCGACACGCGGCTTTCCGAAGTGCTTGGTCAGAGGGCCGAGCTCGAAGAGCAGATGCGGGCGAGCCTCGATCGCCTGCGGCGTACCGATATCCGCGCCCCCGTCGCCGGTACGGTCATCGATCTGCGCTACAAGACAACCGGAGGCGTTATCGGTCCGGGCGAGCCCATTCTCGACCTCGTGCCGCTCGAGGGTGATCTGGTGATCGAGGCGCGGGTGCGAACGAACGACATCGACGACGTTCACGCCGGTCAGAACGCACACATCGTGTTTTCCTCGTTCGCGCAGCGCAACCTGAAACGCGTCGAAGGCGAGGTACAGCGGGTCTCGCCCGACACGCTCGAGGACGAGCGCACGGGCGAGCGTTACTACACGGCGCGGCTGACGGTCGACCGACAGCACCTTCGGGACGTCGCGCCCGAAATAGAACTCTCTCCAGGAATGCCCGCCGAGGTCTTCATCGCAACGCAGGAGCGCACGTTGCTCGAATACCTCCTTCAACCTTTCCTAGAGACGTTGGAGCGGGCCTTCCGCGAGAGCTGAGCGCGAAACGGCGGCCCCGTGACCTATGCGATCAGGTACTCGTCCGCGGTCCAGGTCGTGTCGTAGCCAAGGTCCTCCAGGGACGCGATCGTCATGTCCGACATGTAATTGGTGGTGTCGATGTATCCGGTCATGATTTCGTTGTCGAAAGTCTCCTCGTCCCAGTGGGAGTCCCTGGTGCCCTGCCCTCCGTCTCCTTCCACCGGCACGCCCGCGGCACCGCTGGCGTTGAACAGGTACTCATAGGTCATGACCGCCCCATCGCCGGTAAAGATCGGAGTGTCCGTGCCGGCGCCCGAGATCAGGCCCTTGTAGCTCCATACCGTGCCGAAACCGATGCTGTGCATCATCTCGTGCAGAACGATGTCGTCCCACAGCCCCAACTGATTGTAGGCGTCCGCATCGGCGCTATCGAACTCCATCACGGCGGTGGCGGGCAGGTAGTCGGCGGTGCGCACCGCCGTCGGACCGGCTTGACCCAGGATTCCGCCGACACCGTCAATGTACGTGAGCTCGGCGTCGATGCGGATGTCGTCGATCACCTTGCCCCGGTAGAACACATCGGTGATATCGCCGAGGATGATGTCGCTGATCAGCTCGGAGGAATCGATGAAGGCTCGCTGCAGGTCGGTCGTCCAGGTGCCCTTGAAGTCGATCTCGATGTTGTAGCCGCCGACATCGCCGCTCATGTACTTCGACAGGACGGTCGTTTCGCCGCCGCCACTGTCGTTGCCGCCGCCGCCTTTGCCGCCGCCCTTGCCGCCGCCGCCACCGCCCTTGGCGTTTCCGCCGCGGGCATAGGGCTGGGTATCGAGAAAGATCAGATCCGGCGCGGTCAGCAACGTGCCGGCGGGGCCATCGGCTGAGGGACCACCCTGCCAATCGCCGATCCAGACGTTTTCCGAGAAGCTGCCGCCCCATCGAGCAGCGACCGGACCATTGCCGCCGGGTCCGTCGGGGGAAGCCGCGAAGTCCGGCCCGTCGGACGACCGGTTCGACGCGGCGTCCGCATGGACGTCACCGCCTTGTCCGTCGCCGATGGTGGCGCCGTCGCCGGAAGACACGCCATCCAGGCCGAGGGACAGCCCCGTCCACGGATCGTCGGTCCCCTCGATCGACGGTCCTGGCACACCATCCTGGGGAACGGCTGTCAGCCATTCCAGCAATCCGATGTCGTCGACGGTTGCGTGGTGATCGTGATCCAGGATCATTGGACGGAACTTCGACATAGCACACCTTCCACAGGTCAGCGCGGTAGTTAGATAATAGTCCGGGTATGAATGCACCTTTAACGTCGGAATATTTCTTTCGAGACATTAGCCTAAGCCTTTCGGCATTAGGGTTACTGATGATGTAATATTCCACTTAGTCATTGGCCGTGATGCACTCCCTTTAGTTTCTTTTTACCGAGAATTATGTCCGCGCAAATCGTCGGGGTATTCCGGCCAGCCGTGCTCGACCGCGGCCGCTCTTGCCAAGAGGCCGTGGAGAGGCGCTAAACTGTGCGGTTGTCAGTACGGGATGCTGGTTTTGTCCGACGAACAGACGGTCATACGTTACCTGCACCGGGGCGAGGTGCGCACGGTCGAGGGCATCGACCCCAACCTCACGCTGCTGCGCTACCTGCGCGAGGTGGAAGGGCTCGTTGGGACGAAGGAAGGTTGCGCCGAGGGCGACTGTGGCGCCTGCACGGTCGTCCTGGGCGAGCTGGACGGGGACACCGTCCGTTACCGCGCCGTGAACGCCTGTATCCTGTTCGCGCCAGTCCTCGACGGCAAGCAGCTCATCGTCGTCGAGGACCTCGAGAGCGAGGAGGGCGCGCTCCACCCGGTGCAACAGGCGCTCGTGGACCACCACGGCTCCCAATGCGGCTTCTGCACCCCCGGCTTTGTCATGAGCCTGTTCGCGCTGTTCCACGAGCAGGAGAATCCCGCGCGCGCGACCGTCGCCGACGCCATCGCCGGAAACCTTTGCCGCTGCACCGGCTACCGCCCGATCCTGGCGGCCGCGGAGGCCATGTACGAGGGCGGCGCGGCCGACGAGTTCACCGCCCGCAAGCCCGGCGACGCGGCCAGGCTGAAGGGCATCCAACGCACCGGGACCCTGGCGCTCACGGGCGCCGGGCGTCGTTACTTCGCGCCCACCACCACGGACGCCCTGGCGACGCTCCTCGAGGCCCATCCCGACGCCTGCCTCCTGGCCGGCGGCACCGATGTGGGCCTCTGGGTCACCAAGGAGCACCGGGCGCTCGAGACGATCATCTACACGGGCGACGTTCGCGAGCTCAGGACAATCCGGGAGAGCGACGGGACGATCGAGATCGGCGCGGGGGTGACCTACACCGACGCGCTTCCCGTCCTCGCCCGGCACTACCCGGACGTCGGGGAGCTGTTCCGGCGCCTGGGCGCGGTTCAGGTGCGCAATGTCGGGACGATCGCCGGCAACATCGGCAACGCCTCGCCCATCGGCGACTCGCCCCCGCCCCTCATCGCCCTCGGCGCGAGCCTGGTGCTGCGCCGGGGCGCCAAGCGCCGCGAGCTGCCCCTCGACGCGTTCGTCCAGGATTACCGCAAGACCGCGCTCGCGCCCGGCGAGTTCATCGAGCGCGTGCGCGTGCCGGGCGCCCGGCCCAACCGCGCGTTCCGGGTCTACAAGATCTCGAAGCGGTTCGATCAGGATATCTCCGCGGTGTGCGGCGCCTTCGCGCTGACCCGCGAGGGCGACCGCATCACCGACGCGCGCATCTGCTACGGCGGGATGGCGACAACGCCCAAGCGGGCGAGCCGGGCGGAGGCGGCGTTGCGCGGCGAACGCTGGACCGAGAAGACGGCGCGGGCCGCCATGACGGCCCTCGACCGGGACTTCGCTCCGATCACGGACTTCCGGGCTAGCGCCGAATACCGGCAGCGCGTGGCCCGCAACCTGCTTTACAAGTTCTATCTGGAGACCGCGGCCGATCGCCCGGGGCGTGTCGTCACGCGGGTGCTCGAATATGCCTGAGACCAAGAGAGAGACCAGCCTCCGCGGCGACGTGAGCTCGGCGCTGCCCCACGACAGCGCCACGAAGCACGTGAGCGGCGAGGCCCTCTACGGCGACGACATTCCATTGCCGGAACGGTCCCTTCAGGCCTATGTGGCGATGAGCGACCGCGCCCATGCGCGCATCCGGCGTCTCGATCTCGACGCCGTCCGCGCCGCGCCCGGGGTCCGCGCGGCGATCGCCGCCGCGGACGTGCCGGGCGAGATAGACGTGGGCCCGGTCCTCCCCGGCGACCCGGTGCTCGCGGACGGAACGGTGGAGTACGCGGGCCAGGCCCTCTTCGCCGTCGCCGCCGGGAGCATCGACGAAGCGCGCGCGGCGGCGCGTCTCGCGGTCGTGGAGTACGAGGACCTGGAGCCGGTGCTCACCGCCGAGGGCGCTTTCGAGCGGCAGTCGTTCGTCGTGCCCCCGCATACCCTCACCACGGGCGACGCCGACGCGGCCATCGCGCGCGCCGCCAACCGGCTCTCCGGCACGCTCCACATCGGCGGCCAGGACCACTTCTATCTCGAGGGCCAGGTCGCCACCGCGCTGCCTCAGGAAGACGGCGACATGCTGGTCCACAGCTCGACCCAGCACCCGAGCGAGGTGCAGAAGCTGGTGGCCAAGGTGCTGGGCCGGCCCGCCAACGCCGTGACCGTGGAGGTGCGGCGCATGGGCGGCGGCTTCGGCGGCAAGGAGACCCAGGCCGCGCCCATCGCCTGTATCGCGGCGCTTCTGGCCGACGCCACCGGCCGCCCGGTGCGCCTGCGCCTCGACCGCGACGACGACATGCTCATGACCGGCAAGCGCCACGATTTCGTCGCGCGCTATGACGTCGGCTTCGACGGCGACGGCGTGATCGAGGGCGTCGCCTTCGACCTGCTGGCCCGGTGCGGCATGTCGCCGGACCTGTCCGGCTCCATCGTCGACCGGGCGCTTTTCCACGCCGACAACGCCTACTACCTCGCCAATGCCCGGATCGCCGGCTACCCGTGCAGGACCAACACCGTCTCCAACACCGCTTTCCGTGGCTTCGGCGGACCCCAGGGCATGATCGCCATCGAGCACGTCATCGACGAGATCGCGCGCCACCTGGGCAAGGATCCCCTCGAGGTCCGCAGGGCCAACCTCTATGGCGGCGAGGGGCGCGACGTGACGCCCTATCACCAGAAGGTGCGGGACAACGTCCTCGAGGAGCTGGTCGACGCGCTCGAGGGATCGAGCGACTACGCCGACCGGCGCCGGGACATCGAGGGCTTCAACCGCAAGAGTCCGATCCTGAAGCGCGGTCTCGCGCTCACGCCGGTGAAGTTCGGCATCTCCTTCACCACCACCCACCTGAACCAGGCGGGCGCGCTCATCCACGTCTATACCGACGGCTCGGTGCATCTGAACCACGGCGGCACCGAGATGGGCCAGGGCGTCTACATCAAGGTGGCGCAGGTGGTGGCCCACGAGCTCCAGGTGGACATCGACCGCATCAAGATCACCGCCACCACCACGGGCAAGGTCCCCAACACCTCGGCCACCGCGGCATCGTCGGGGAGCGACCTGAACGGCAAGGCGGCCCAGGATGCGGCGCGCAAGATCAAGCGGCGGCTTGCGGCGTTCGCGGCCGAGGCCTTCGACGTGCCGGCCAAGAAGGTCGTATTCCGCGCCAACCGCGTGGCCATCGGCGACAAGGAGGAGCTGAGCTTCGAGGAGCTGGTGGGGCGGGCCTATCTGGCCCGGGTCCCGCTTTCGGCCACCGGTTATTACCGGACGCCGAAGATATGGTACGACCGCGGGCGCGCGCGCGGCCGGCCGTTCTATTATTTCGCCTATGGCGCCGCGGTCTCCGAGGCGGTGATCGACACCCTGACCGGCGAGTACCGTATCCTGCGCACCGACATCCTCCACGACGTCGGCCGCTCCCTCAATCCGGCCATCGACCTGGGACAGGTCGAGGGCGGCTTCGTGCAGGGCATGGGCTGGCTCACGGCGGAGGAGCTGTGGTTCGACGAGGCGGGGCGGCTGTGCACCCACGCGCCTTCCACCTACAAGATCCCGACGGCCGGCGATCTGCCGCCCGACTTCCGGGTGAAGCTGCTGCCCCGGGCCCGGAACACCGAGGACACGATCTACCGCTCGAAGGCCGTAGGCGAGCCGCCGCTCATGCTCGCGATTTCCGCCTGGCTGGCGATCAAGGACGCGGTGGCCTCGGTTGCCGACCACCGGGTGAGCCCGCGCCTCGACGCGCCGGCGACGCCGGAGCGGGTGCTGATGGCGGTCGAGGACCTGAAGGCGCGCATGGCCGGCGCGCCGGGCCGGGAGGCCGCGGAATGACGGACTGGCTACGCGAGCTCACCCGCCTCACCGAGGCCGGCGAGCCGCACGTGCTCGTCACCGTCGTCGAGGTCAAGGGCTCGGCGCCGCGGGAGGCGGGCGCCAAGATGGTGGTCACGGCGGACGGGCAGTTCGGCTCCGTCGGCGGCGGCAACCTCGAGCACAAGGCCACTCTCCTTGCCCGGCGCATGCTGCGCGAGGGATGCGATGCGCCGGCGCTCGAGCATTTCCCCCTCGGTCCTTCCCTCGGCCAGTGCTGCGGCGGCCACGTGAGCCTGTTGCTCGAGCCCTTCCACGCGGGCCACTTCCACGTGGTGCTGTTCGGTGCCGGCCATGTGGGGAAGGCGGTGGTGAACGTGCTGGCCGGCCTGCCCTGCCGGGTGACCTGGATCGACGACCGCGCCGATCAGTTCCCGAAGAGCGTCCCGGCGAACGTGACCACGGAGTTGAGCGAGGCCCTGGTCTACGACGTGGCCGAGGCGCCGCCTGGCGCCTATTACCTCGTCATGACCCACAGCCACCGCCTCGACCGCGACCTCGTCGAGGCGATCCTGCGCCGGGGCGATTCCGCCTATTGCGGTCTCATCGGCTCGCGCACGAAGCGCCGGCGCTTCTTGTCGCGCCTCGAGGCCAAGGGGCTTAGCGAGGAGCAGCTGAGCCGGCTCACATGCCCCATTGGCATCCCGGATATCCACGGCAAGCGTCCCGCGGAGATCGCCGTCGCCGTCGCCGCGCAGCTTCTGCAACTCCATGGGCAGGCTCTTGAAGCCAAAGAGAAAACCGAGGAAGCGCTGGCCGAGCGGGAAGAGACCGCCTAGGGACGCAACCGCCGCACCGCCCGCCGGGGTCCGGGCACACATGTTTTTTTGCAGAGAGCGAGCTAACGATTACTTTACCGCCGGTTATCGTGTCGACGGGCTAAGCTCTCGGCTCGTGAAAGTATTGTCACCCGATCGATGTCGACCTCCGACAGTATCCTGGGCGCGAACGAAGCCTTCTATCGCGCCTTCAGCCGCGCCGATCTCAGCGCCATGGATGAGCTT
>JBHICL010000165.1:0-7082 GCA_046759605.1 Alphaproteobacteria bacterium
GAACGATGTTGAGGGACGATGGCACGGTCACGACGCCGGATCTCCTCCCGAAAGGCTATAGACTGGCGCAAACGCTGCGGCGGTCAAGCCAGGGCAGCCATGATCTCCGTCAGGCCGTGAGGCGAGCAGCTCGCAACGGGTGTATCGTGGACCGAAGGCGTAGCTGCGCCCTGCCATCCCTGATATCGAGCAGACCGATGGGCGGGAACTCTTCCCTGCTCAGACCGATGTCGGCCAGCGCATGGTCGCTCAGCCGCATCAGCTCGCGGCACGCGCGGTGCTGCCCGCAAAAAATGCAGAGGCGATCCTTTATCGCCGTTAGAAGTGCGCGTATCGATCCGGACATCTGCTTATCCTCCCAACGTTGTCGATCGGGAGGATGGGGCCGCGTCAGTCCGTTGAGAAATATCGTCTGGTTATCGATTCAATGACCCGCCCGCGCGTGAACCGGCACCGGTCGGCGGATTTCATGCAGCCCGCTCCTCGATGAACCGGAGCAGGCCGGCGAAGAGTTCCGCCTCGGTAATGACGCGCGGGACCTTGTGCTGGCCGCCGAGCTGACCGCGAGCTCTCATCCACTGGACGAAGGTCCCGGGCGGCACGGGACGGACCTCGGGCTCCGCCATGCCAAATCCCCTGGCCCGGTGGGCGCGGTAGTCGTCGTTGGTCGCGCTCAAGGACCGGTCGATCGTCCGGGCGAACCGCGACACGGCTTCGGTGGGTGGCGGCGTCGCGAACTCGACCACGAAGACGTGCCGGCCAAGCTCGCCCGGCCGGGCCGGATACCGCGCGCCCACGGCGTAGTCCGTGACGTCGCCTCCGATCGCGCTCGCAGCCTCCGCCACCGCGGTCTCGATTTCCTCGCCGATCAGGTGCTCGCCGAACGCCGACAGCATATAGGCCGTCCGCCCGGTGATTCTGAGCCGGGTCGGGTCGCGGCTCAGGATACGGACCGTGTCGCCCAGAAGGTAGGCCCAGGCGCCGGCGCAGGAGCTCAAGGCGATCGCGTAGTTGACCCCCACCTCGAGCGTCGCCGTCCAGTGCCGGATCGGCGCCGCGGCGTCCAGCTCTTCCACCGGCACGAACTCGAGGAACAGACCGTTGTCCAGAATGGCGCGCAGCCCGTCCACGGGACCCTGGTCGGCCACGGCAATGAAGCCTTCGCTCGCAGGATAGACCTCGCGCAGCTCGGCATGGCCGCCGCGCAGCAGCTCGGCGAAGCGGTGGCGGTAAGGGGCGAAGTCGACTCCGCCGTGAACCAGCAGCTCGAGCCTCGGAAAGTAATCGACGAGACGTCCGGCGCTCGTCGGCCTTAGCGCGTGCAACGCGTCGAGCAGCACCAGCAGCCAGCTCGGAGTCCCGCTCAGCGAACGGATATCCTCGGCGAGGGACAGAGGGCCCAGGCGCGCGATCTTCTCCTCCCAGTCCGCGATCAAGGCGAGCTCGGGCGGCGGGAAGTAGCGGCTTTTGGCCCAACGTGGCACCTCGGCCGCGGCGATGCCGCTCACGTCGCCGCTGCGGACCCCCGGGGCTTCCTCGACCAGCGCCGTGCTGCCGCCGAGCACGAAGTTGCGGCCACCGAAGACGTGGCTCCGCGGTCGCCGCGCCAGGTGGTGGACCAGCACGTCGGCGGCGGCGCGCTGGTTGGCGCGCACCATCTCGCGCGTGCAGGGGATGTACCTGGTCCGGCCGGTCGTCGTGCCCGACGTGACGGCGAAGTAGGGCACCACGCCGGGCCATGAGACGTTGTCGAGCCGGGGGAAGGGCCGGCGCCAGTACTGGTCCCAGAAGTCCTCGTACCGGCGTAACGGCACCCGCGCCTGAAAGTCGGCGACCGAGGCGATGCGCGGGAAGTCGTGGTCGCGGCCGAACCGGGTGCCGGCGGCCCGGCGCACGAGACGCAGGAGCTCGCGTTCCTGGGTTGCGACCGGGTCCTGGCGTTCGAGCGCGCGGCGGCGGCGCCACCCGTAGAGGCGTAACAGGGGTGTTGCGTCGCGCACCGCGGCCTCACGCCCCGGCCCAACGCCACGTCGCCCTCATGGCGTGAGCGTCATCCGGTGGCCGAAGGTCGCGTGGACGGTCTGGGGCCGGAGGGGCATCTGGATATAGTCGCCCCGTTGCCAAAGCTCGAACTGGTCGAGGAAGGTCGAGCTGTTGAACCAGCCGTCCTGGCCGCCGAGGAGCACGAAGTAGTTGGCGTCCGGGTCCGACAGGTCGGAGACGTGTCGCGCATTCGCGCCGAAGCTGGTGTTGTGGCGGTCTTCCGTAAGCGGGTGGGCGGTCTTCATCACTGTCGAGCTGCTGCCGCCGGCGGGCACGTCGCCGAAACGGTACCGGCGGCCGATCACCGGCACGTTGCCGAGGGAGTGGGCGAGGCGCAGGCGGTGCATCTCGCCCCAGACGCCAAAGCGCTCGACCGCCGGAGCGGCGGCCTCGAGCGCCGCGGTGAGCGCGGGCCCGGTCTCGCCTGGGGGCGCTGTCCGGAGGTCGTCGGCGAGGGAGTCGAACAGGCGGCCGGCGGTGCCGTAGGCGCTGAGCCGGAACGGCTCGATCCGCGCCCGCGCGAGGCGTACGGCGACCTGCTCGAACGCGAGCGCCCCCGGGGACTCCGCCGCGTAGTGGCCGTCCCATGCGCTGACGAGCGCGGCCACCCGACGCCCGTGGTCGCTCAGCACGGCGTCATCCATATGAGCGGCCATCTCGTCGCGCAGCCGTACGGCCGAGTGCATGTAGACGTCGCGCTGCAACGCCATCAGGTCCTCCGGTGTCACCGGCGCGCCGTCGTTCCGCAACAGCTCGGTCAGGCGAACGATGCGGTCGTTGGACGAGAAGAAATAGCCGATCGGCACGTCGGCCAGCGCGCCGCGGTTGTTGGCCGAGGCGATGAAACCCTCCGGCGGGTCGAAGACCTGCGGCAGCTCGCTCGCCGTCACGATCCGGTCCCAGGCCCGGGCGCGCGTGGGCGGCAGCACTAGGTCGGGCGGACGGCCGTTCGGGCGGCGCGGCAGGTGCACCGCCATCAGCTGGCCGACATGGCCGTCCGCGTCGGCATAGATCATGTTCTGCGACGACAGCGCGAAGCCGTCGAGCGCCGCGCGGAATTCGTCCCAGTCGCCCGCCCGGTTGACGCCCAGCATCGCGGTCAGCTCGTCGCTCGGTCGGTGCCCGAGCCAGCGCAACGCCACCGGGCCGTCGAGCGCGAACTGCGGCGAATCCGAGATCACCGGACCGAGCTCCGAGTCCCGGAGCGTTACCCGGCGGTCGAACCACCAGCGCTGGCCGACGCGCTCCTCGCGGGCGGTGATGGCGGCGTCGCCGAGGAGGGCCAGGTCGAACAGATCGCTCGACGCCGCGCGCAGATTGGTGCCGCCCCAGGCGATCCTCGGGTTGCGGCCGACGGCCACGAACGGGATTCCGGGGATCATCAGGCCGACCGTGTGGTAGGACGGCGACTTGTAACCCACCAGCAGCCAGAGGTTGGGCAGCGACACGCTCAGATGCGGGTCGGTCGCGATCAGCGCGCCGCCCGTCGCGCTGTGGCTTGCGCCCACGGCCAGCGAGTTGCTGCCGGACTTGCCAACCCCGGCAAGAAGCCGGGTCAGGGCGTCTACGTCCTCGCCGGCGCCGTCTCCGTAGCTGGGGATCGAGGCCGTGCCCATGTCGAGCAGCTCCGACCACAACGCCGGCCAGTCGGGCCGGTCGCGCAGGCGCAGCAGCCGAAACCAGATGAACCAGTTGACGTCGGTCGAGGCGAGGCGACCCACCGTCATCACGTCGGCGGCGGTCCAGGGCTCGCGCTCCAGGCCGAGCAGGCGGTATTCGTGCGGCAGAGCCGCCACGCTCGCCTGGTAGTGGTTGACCCCCGCCACGAAGGCGTCGAGCCAGGCCCGGGTGTCGGCCGGCATGCGGGCCACGATCGTCGGCGCCGCGCGGCCGAAGTCGATGATCCGCAGCGTGAGGTCGATATCGGCGGCGATCGGGCCCACTATCTCGGCGAGACGTCCCTGGGCGATCCGCCGCATTACAGCCATCTGGCCAAGCCGCAGGTGCGCGTGCACCAGGCCGAGGGCGAACGCGGCATCCCGGTCGGTGGTCGCCTCGATGAACGGCACCTGGTGGTCGTTCCAGTGGATCACCACCGCCCCTTCGAGGGGCAGGTCCTGGGTCGGGAACACGGCCAGGCGGTCCTCGAGCGACGTTTCGCGCGGCAGCGGCGTCAGGACGGCGCAGCCGGCGAGCAGTAGTCCGGCGGCCGCGGTGCTGGCATAACGCGGCAGTACGGTCAGCTTCGGTCCCTCCCGGTTCGACGCCATCCCACGACGACCATGCCCGCGACGACCACCTCCTGTCTACGCGTGTGTGATCCCACGCTCGCGATCCCGCGGTTCGCTGGCCACAACGGTTGCCCGAGCCCTAGACTGAGACGTCCAAACCGGGATCGAGTGTCGAAGCCATGAAGTCTCATGTTCGGGTGGCCGTCATAGGGGGCGGGGTGGTCGGGTGCAGCGTCCTCTACCATCTCACCAAGCTTGGCTGGACCGACGTGGTTCTGATCGAGCGCTCCGAGCTCACCTCCGGATCCACTTGGCATGCCGCCGGCGGCTTTCATACGTTGAACGCCGATCCCAATATCGCCGCGCTCCAGGGCTACACCATCCAGCTTTACAGGGAGCTGGAGGAGATCAGCGGCCAGTCATGCGGCCTGCACCACGTGGGTGGGATCACCATCGCCACGACGCCCGACCGCATGGACTACCTCAGGGCCGAGCGGGCCAAGCACCGCCACATGGGACTCGAGACCGAGATCATCGGACCCGAGGAGATCGGGACGCTGAGCCCCATCACCAACACCGAGGGCGTGATCGGGGCGCTCTACGATCCCCTCGATGGCCACCTGGATCCTTCCGGCACCACCCACGCCTACGCCAGGGCGGCGAGGCGGCAGGGGGCCGAGATCTATCTGCGCAACCGGGTGGTGGAGCTCGGCTCCCGCGCCGACGGTGCCTGGGACGTCGTGACGGAAGAGGGCACGATCGTCGCCGCGTACGTCGTCAACGCCGGCGGCTTGTGGGCGCGGGAGGTGGGGGAGATGGCGGGTGTCTACCTGCCCCTTCATCCGATGGAGCACCAGTACCTCGTGACCGACGACATTCCCGAGGTCTATGAGCGTGACGCCGAGCTCCCCCACGTCCTCGACCCGGCGGGAGAGAGCTATCTGCGCCAGGAAGGCCGTGGGCTGGTGCTCGGCCTCTACGAGCAGGGGTGCGAGCATTGGGCGGTCGACGGCACGCCTTGGGATTTCGAACACGAGCTGCTGCCGGACAAGCTCGACCGCATCATGGACGGCCTCGAGGCCGCCTATCATCGCTATCCCTGCCTCGAGGCCGCCGGCGTCAAAGAGATCATCAACGGTCCCTTCACCTTCGCCCCCGACGGCAACCCTCTGGTGGGACCGGTCCCGGGCCTTCCGGGCTACTGGTGCGCCTGCGCCGTGATGGCCGGTTTCAGCCAGGGCGGCGGTGTCGGGCTGACCGTCGCGGAGTGGATGGTCGAGGGCGAGCCGTCGCGGGACGTCTTCGCGATGGATGTGGCCCGTTTCGGCGATTACTGCACCAGGCCCTTCACCCGCGCCAAGGTGAAGGAGAACTATCAGCGACGCTTCGCCATTACCTATCCCAACGAGGAGCTGCCGGCGGCCCGGCCCCTGCGGACGACGCCGGCCTATGGCGTCTGGCAGGCCCGGCGCGCCGTCTTCGGCGCCGCCTATGGCATGGAGCAGGTCAACTACTTCGCCCCCGATGGGGAGGCGCTCTACGAGACCCCGACCTTTCGCCGCTCCAACGCGTTCGATGCGATCGCGGAGGAGTGCCGGGCCGTGCGCACGGCGGTGGGCATCAACGAGATCCACAACTTCGGCAAATACGAGGTCACGGGTCCCGACGCCGAGACGTGGCTGAACCACGTCATGGCGAACCGCATGCCGCGCGAGGGCCGCATCGCCCTGACCCCGATGCTGAGCCCGAAGGGCAGGCTGATCGGTGACTTCACCGTGGCCAGGCTGGGCCCCGAGCGTTTCCAGGCGACGGCCTCCTATGCGGCCCAGGCCTACCACATGCGCTGGTTCGCCGAGCATTTGCCCGACAAGGGGGTCTCGCTGCGAAACGTGTCCGACGAGCGCATCGGCTTCCAGATTGCCGGGCCCCGGGCCCGGGACCTGCTCGAACGCGTGACCGGCCCGGACGTCTCGGGCGCGGCGTTCCCGTTCCTCTCCGTCCGGGAGATCGAGGTGGGGCTGTTGCCCGCCATCGTCTGCCGGATCACCTACACGGGCGACCTGGGCTACGAGATCTACGTGCCGGCCGAACACCAGATGGCGCTATACGAGACCCTGGTGGAGGCCGGCGGCGACCTGGGCCTCAGCCCCTTCGGGATGCGGGCCATGATGTCGCTGCGGCTGGAGAAGTCCTTCGGCTCCTGGCTGCGCGAGTACAGGCCCGATTACACGCCCGCCGAGACCGGGCTCGACCGCTTCGTCTCCCTCAAGAAGAACGCGTTCATCGGCCGCGACGCGGCCCAGAGCGAGAGGGACGATCCACCGCAGCGGCGGCTTGCGACCCTCGTCGTGGATGCCGCCGACGCGGACGTCTGGGCGGACGAGCCGATCTGGAAGGATGGCGCGGTGGTGGGATTCGTCACCTCGGGCGGCTACGCGCACTTCGTCGGCAAGTCGGTCGCGCTGGGCTTCGTGCCCACCGAGGCGGCCGCGGATGGCGAACGATTCGAGGTGGAGATCCTGGGCGATCTTCGTCCCGCGACCGTGGTCGGCGAGCCCCTGTTCGACCCCAAGGGCGAACGCATGCGCGGGTGAGGGGGAGCTCCGGCCCGGCCGGCGTTGCGACTTCTCGAAGAGCGGCGCGGGGCTGGCTTGACACCCCGGGCGGGCTTACAGTACATCCAGCCTTGCCTGGTCCCAGGGCCACACTACATCACAGATACCCCGTGCGGGGGTGTAGCTCAGTTTGGTTAGAGCGCCGGCCTGTCACGCCGGAGGTCGCGAGTTCAAGTCTCGTCACTCCCGCCAT
>JBHICL010000166.1:0-7074 GCA_046759605.1 Alphaproteobacteria bacterium
CTGCCCTCGCTTGTTCTGCCGAGGTAGAACTCCTTCACGTCCTCGTTGGTCATGAGCGCCTCGCTCGTTCCGTCGAGGACCACCTTTCCCTGCTCCATGATGTAGCCGTACGAGGCGAGTTGGAGTGCTATGCGCGCGTTCTGCTCGACGAGCAGGATGGTGATCCCCTGCTCGCGATTGATCTTGCTGATGATCGAGAACACTTCCTTCACCAGGAGCGGCGACAGCCCCATCGACGGTTCGTCCATCAGCACGAGCCTCGGCTGGGCCATCAGCGATCGTCCGATCGCCAGCATCTGCTGCTCGCCACCGGAAAGGTAGCCGGCGAGGCCGGTGCGGTCCTTGAGCCTGGGGAAGTAATGGAGGACAAGATCGACCTGCTCGCGGAGCCGCCCGTCGCGCCGGGTGTAGGCGCCGAGGCGCAGGTTCTCGAGCACGGTCATGTCGGCGATGATCCGTCGTCCCTCCATGACCTGAAAGATGCCGCGGCGCACGATGGAATCGGGATCCCGGTTCTTGATGCTCTCGCCCATGAAGGTGATGTCGCCGCGGGTGACCTCGCCGTCCTCGGTCTTGAGGAGCCCGGAGATCGCCTTGAGGGTCGTCGACTTGCCAGCGCCATTGGCACCGAGCAGCGCAATGATCTCGCCCTCGGGCACGTCGAGGCTCATGCCGCGCAGCACGAGAATGACGTCGCTATAGACGACCTCGATGTTGTTGACCGACAGGATCGGCCGCTTTGGCTCGACGGCCGCGGCAGCGTCCGCCATCCGCTCCCTCCGCTAACTCCTCGGTAGAGCCAGGGGCTCGGAAAGCGCCAGGCGAGCAGCTCGATGGACCGCTCGCCCGCCGCTTATGTCTTACTGGCCCAGCCACTCCGGCTTGCGCGGAATCTCGGCCTCGTAGACCTTCTCCATTACGATGGCCCCGCTCTCGATGAGAGCCGGGATCGCATCCCCGGTCTCGCCGGAGACGTTGCCCCTGTAGACGAGCACCTGGGCGAAGCCGCGGTGGTCCTCGTCGGTCCAGGTGCCTGGAGGGCAAACGCCCTCGAGCCCCGCGGGCACCCAATCCGCCGTCTGATACATGCCCTTCTTGATGTTCTCCCCGGTGATCCCGCCGTTGGCGTCGGCCCACTCCATGGCCTCCTTCATATAGAACATGGAGCAGACGCCGCGGATGTAGTGCACCGCGCGGTATGCGGTGCCTCCGGGGTCCGACATCTTGGACACTTCCTCGACGAGCGCCATGCCGGGCACGTCGTCGCCCCACTTGGCGGCGCCCATCACCCAGACGACGCCGTTGGCCGCATCGCCGGCCGCCTTCATGACGTTCTCGTCATAGCCCCAGATATTGGCCATGAACTGCGTGTCGACGCCCACCGTCGCGCAGGACTTCAACAGAGAGATGTTGGCGCCCGAGGTGTTGGCGAGGAAGGCGTAGTTGGCGCCCGAGTCCTTGAGGCTCAGGCACTGGGCCTTGAAGTCGCCCGGCGCCAGTGTGTAGCTGATGGCCGGCAGCACCTCGAACCCGAGCTCCGCGGCGTATTCCTCACCCGGTTTCTTGGGCGCGTTCGGATACGGATGGTTGTCGCCCATATGGACGTATTTGGGCGCTCCTTCTCCTCCCCTCGCCTTCCAGTCCTCGGCGGCCCATTGGACGAGACCACGAACACCGTCCGAATAAGACGGACCCATGGGGAAGTTATAGGGGGCGGCCTTCTTGGTATCCGGCCCCATGCCCTTGGGGTCGGTGAGATGGCCTGAGTAAGACGCCGAGAAGTACGGGATCCTGTCTTTGCCGACGAAGCCGATCATCGCCTCGGTGTCGCCGGTGCCCCAGCCCTGGACCGCGACGACCCCCTGCTGCTTCCACTTCTTGTACGCCGAGATCGCCCGTGGAATGACGTAGGAGTAGTCGATGGTTTCGAGGTCCAGCAGCTTGCCGTTGACGCCGCCGTTCTCGTTGATCCAGTTCGTGGCGTCGATTTTGGCCTGACCATACTCCTTGCCGACCACCGAGGTGCGGCCGGTGAAGTCGACAAGGCTCCCGACCGGGATGTACTCGTCCTGAGCGAGCGCGCTTCCGGCCACGGCGACCGTAGCTGCCGCCGAGATCAGCGTGACGAACGTGTATCGCATGATGGTCCTCCCATAGAGCGTTGCTGCAACGCTTTTGCACAGTTGTAACAAATTCGGCGCCGGCCGGCTAATAAGAGAATGGGTACAACTTCCAGTACGCCTTGACGAGGCGCCAGCGGTGGGCCAGCCCGTCCGGCTCGAAAATCAGGAAGAGGACGATGGCCAGCCCGATCGCCATCTCCTTGAAGAACGGCAAGCCATTGGCGATGGCGGGAACGTTGCCCCAGCTCGTGGTCCCCAAGGCCACGACGCCGAACTCCATGACCTCGGGCAAGAGCACCATGAACACGGTGCCCATCAGCGCGCCCATCACGGAACCCAGCCCGCCGATGATGATCATGCCCAGGAACTGGATCGACAGCAGGATATCGAAGCCCTCGATCGAAACGAATCCCAGGTAGTGGGCGAACAATGCGCCGCCGACGCCGGCATAGAACGACGATATGCCGAACGACATGATCCGGTACTTCGCGAGGTTCACGCCCATGATCTCGGCCGACAGATAATGGTCGCGCACGGCGACGAACGCGCGCCCGTCGCGGGAGCGCATCAGGTTCGTGCCGAGGACGTACATGACCACGAGATAGGCGAGGACCACATAGTAGTAGCGAACGTCGGTGTCGAAGGCGATGCCGAAGATGGTGAAGGGCTCCGCGAGGGACCCGGAGGAGCCGCCGGTGAACCACTCCGCGCGGGCGAAGAAATCCTGCAGGATGAACTGCGACGCCAGGGTGGCGATGGCGAGGTAGAGCCCTTTTATGCGCGCCGCCGGGATGCCGAAGATCAGCCCGACCGCTGTCGTCATCACCCCCGCAAGAGGAATGGCGAAGAACACGGGGATGCCGATGGCATTGTTCAGCCACGCCGAGGCGAAGGCGCCGAAACCGAAGAACGCCGAGTGCCCGAGCGATATCTGCCCGGTGAAGCCCACGAGGATGTTGAGCCCGAGCGCGGCGATGGCCAGGAAGCCGATTGTGATCAGCAGGTTGAGCGAATAGGCGTCGGCCACGTATGGCGCGAAGCACAGGAGCACGACCGCAGCGATGCAGAAATTCCGCGACATCGGGGTCGGAAAGACTGTCGAATCGGTTCGGTAGGACCGCTTGAACTCGCCGCAGGGCCTGAATGTGGCGGTCGTCATCGTCTACACCCGCTCGATGTCCTCGGTCCCGAAGAGACCGTAGGGCTTGATCATCAGGATGATCACCAGGATGTAGAACGGGGCCACTGTATACAGGCCGCCCACGTGCAAGAACTGGCTGTCGGTGAACTCGGCCACGTTCTCGAGCAGGCCGATGATGAGCCCGCCGAGCACCGCCCCCACGATCGAGTCGAGGCCGCCCAGGATGACAGCGGGAAACACCTTGATGCCGAAGAACGACAGCTCGGACGAGACGCCGTTCACCACGCCGACGACGACGCCCGCAAGCGCCGACACCATGGCCGAGATCGCCCAGGAGATGGCGAAAACCCGCTTGATGGAGATGCCGAGGGACTGGGCCACCTGCTGGTCGAAGGCGGTGGCCCGCATGGCCAGGCCCACGCGCGAGAATTTGAAGAAGTAGGCGAACGCCGCCATGATGATCACCGAGACGACCATGCTCATGATGTAGACGGTCTGCACGTTCAGCCCGAGCACGGTGACGGTCGTCGTCTCGAACACCGGCGGAAACGGCTGGACGAAGACCCCGAACAGCCACTTCATCAGAGCCTGGAAGAAGATCGAAAGGCCGATCGTCACCATGATCACCGAGATGATCGGCTCGCCGATCAGGGGCCTCAGGACGACCACCTGGAGAAGCACGCCGAAAACCATCATGAACGCCAGCGTCAGGAGGAAGCCCCACAGAAACGGCACCTCGAAGGACGTAAGCACCCACCAGCACACCCACGCGCCGATGAGCAGGAACTCGCCCTGGGCGAAGTTGACGATCTGGGAGGCCTTGTAGATCAGCACGAAGCACATGGCGACCACACCATAGAGGGTGCCGATGATGGCCCCGTTGACGAGCAGCTGTGCCAGAAGCTGGTAGTTCATTCCCTGCCTCCTAGGCAGCGCGAGCCCGCGTTTCCTCCGCCGCTGGTGCCAGGTCGATGACAGCAAGCGTGGTCTTGATGCGCTGCCTGGTCCCGTCCTGGAAGGTGATGGTCGTGTCCACGGCGATCGAGGGCGCCTCCTCGTAGATCGCGTCTATGATGTCGGCGTAACGCTCGTTGATCACACCGCGCCGCACCTTGCGGGTACGCGTCAGCTCTTCGTCGTCGGGATCGAGCTCCTTGTAGAGCAGGACCACCTTGCGGATGCGCTGTGAGTCCGGGAGCGACCGGTTCACCGCCTCCACCTCCCCCCGTATGAGCTCCTGGACCTCCGACCGGCTGGAGAGGTCGGTGTATGTGGTGAAGGCGATGCGACGCTTCTCGGCCCACTTGGACACGATCGGAAAACGGATGCAGACCATCGCCGCGAGGTAGTCGCGGTCATGCCCCAGGATCACCGCCTCCGAGATGAAGGTCGAGAATTTCAGCTTGTTCTCTATGTACTGGGGCGAGAAACGGACACCGGCGCTGGTCGTGGCCATGTCGCTCACGCGGTCGATGACCACCAAGTGTTTTTGCGCGTTGAAGTAGCCGGCGTCGCCGGTGCGCATCCAGCCGTCCTCGAGTGCGTCCCTCGTCTCCTTCTCGTTCTGGTAATAACCCAGCATCCTGTTCGGATTGCGCGCGAGGATCTCCCCGACGCCGTCGCCGTCGGGGGTGTCGATGCGCACCTCGACGCCCTCGAACGGCACACCCACGGTGTCGAAGTCCACGTCGCCGGGCTCGTGCAACGTGTAGGCGCCTGCAAGCTCGGTCTGCCCATAGAGCTGTCGCAGGGGGACGCCCATGGCCTGGAAGAACTTGAACGTATCCGGCCCCAATGCCGCGCCGCCTGTCGCCGCCGACTTGAGGCGGGTGAAGCCGAGGCGGTCGTTGAGGGCACGGAACAGTACGACGTGGGCGAGCCACGAGCGCCCACCATTTTCGACCGCGCGCATACCCAGCTTCATGCCAAGGGCGAACATGAGGCGCTTGAAGGGCGAGGCATCCATCATGCGCGCGCGAACGTCGGCGGCAAGGGCCTCCCAAACCCGCGGGGCGAAGAGGACGAAGGTGGGGCCGATCTCGCGAAAGTCGTGCATCATCGTCTCGGGCTCTTCGACGAAGTTGACCGGGATCCGGCAGAGGAGCGGCTGACACACGGCGTAGACCTGCTCCATGATCCACGGCAGCGGCAGCGTCGAGACATAGGCGTCCGTGGGCAGCTTGGGGTCTACCTCGAGATAGCGGGCGCAGTGTCGGATGAACGGCCCGGCCTGCAACATGGCAAGCTTCGGGTGCGCGGTCGTGCCGGAGGTGGTGCAGAGGATGGCGACGTCCTCGCCCGAGCCGGCGGCGACCAGCTCGTCGTAGAGGTCCGGCCGGTCCATCGCCAGCGCGTCACCATGGTGCACGAGCTCCGAAGCGCTCGTGAGGCGCGGGTCGTCATACTTTCGCATGCCCCGGGGATCGGAGTAGATGATGCGCTCGACGCTGGGGATCCGATCGCCCAGGGACAGAAGCTTGTCCACCTGCTCCTCGTCCTCGGCGAACACGAGCTTCGCATGGGCGCAAGTGACCAGGTATTCCACCTCCTGATCCAGCGCGTCCCGGTAGATCCCCAGGCTCATGGCCCGCAACGCGTGCGCCGCGATCTCGCCAAACAGCCAGTCCGGCCGGTTGTCGCCAATGAGGGCGACGACGTCCCCTTGCCCGACCCCGAACCGGTTCAACCCCAGCGCGAACTGGCGCACCCGCTTGGCGCAGTCGGCCCAGGAGAACTCGTTCCAGATGCCGAACTCCTTCTCCCTTACCGCCACTTCCTGCCCGTAGCGCTCGGCGTTGTGCACGAGCAGCTTCGGCAGGGTGTCGAGACGCTCGATATCGGGAAGTACTTGTGTCATCGCACTCGGTCGTCCGTGTCGGTCAGCAGCTCGTCCTCCTCGCCCAGATAGGCCCTCTTGACGTGCTCGTTGGCCTGGATCTCGTCGGGATAGCCCTCGGCGATCATCTTGCCGAAGTCGAGCACGATCACGCGGTGGGAGATGTCCATGACGACGCCCATGTCGTGCTCGATCATGACGATGGTCATGCCCCACTCCTCGTTGAGGTCGACGACGTAGCGGGCCATGTCTTCCTTCTCCTCGAGGTTCATGCCCGCCATCGGCTCGTCGAGGAGGAGAAGCTCCGGCTTGACGGCCACCGCGCGGGCCAATTCGACCCGCTTTCTGAGGCCATAGGGCAAGGTGTTGGCGGCGGCGTGACGAATGTGCTCGATCTCGAGGAAATCTATGATGTCCTCGACCTCGCGACGATGCGCCAGTTCCTCCCTCTGGGCGCCGCCGAACCAATACAGCGACCCGTTGATGAAGTTGTTCCGTAGCAGGTGATGCCGCCCCACCATGATGTTGTCGAGGACGGTCATGTGCCCGAACAGAGCGAGGTTCTGGAAGGTCCGCCCGATTCCCAGCTCGGCCCGGCGGCTCGGCGCCAGGCCGGTGATGTCGGCGCCCTTGTAGTGCAGCCGGCCGGAGCTGGGCTTATAGCGCCCCGAGATGCAGTTGAGCATGGAGGTCTTGCCGGCCCCGTTGGGGCCGATGATCGAGAACAGCTCGCCGTCGTCTACGCTGAAGCTCACTTCGGCGAGCGCACGCACGCCGCCGAAGCGCAAGGACACATCCTCGGCCACGAGGATTGGGCTCTCCACGGCCATCTTCCTCCCTGTCTTCCTGACACAACCTCCCCTCCCCGGAGACGCAGCCGGGTTTCCTTCCGGAAAGGTCGGCCAGACACACCGATGGTTGGATCCCTCCCCCCATCGGTGTGCCGGGACGGGATAATATCATGCGCCCGGCGG
>JBHICL010000167.1:0-7071 GCA_046759605.1 Alphaproteobacteria bacterium
GCGTGCTCACCCGTCGTCGGTATCGCCCTTGACCGGCGCTTCATCCGCGCTGTAGTGTCGTACGCATACAGAGGAGGCCTGAGTGGGACTGCCCGACCGAACGATTTCACCCGCGCTTGAGTGGACATCTCCCCTGCTACGCCGAATGAAATGGGTACTGCTTGTCCTGGGCTCGGGCGCGTTGGCCTTCCATTGGGCGCAGATCGTCGTCAGAGGGCGAGGCGACTTTCCGAACCACTGGGAGTTCGGCCGGCGTATCCTCGCGGGCGACTGGATCTACGAAGGCGGTCTCAACTTCGTCTATCCTCCCTTCTGGGCACTGGCCCATGCGCCGCTGACTGTGGTTGGTCCTCACCTGGCGCAGGTTGCCGGCTATCCGCTGGCACCCCTGTCGATCGCCGTGCTGCTCTGGGTCCTGCACCGGCTATCGCTCGACCACGTCCCGCTGGATCGCGCCCGGCTGTTTTGGGCCACGTCCCTGGCCGTCGTGCTGGCGAGCCCGTTCCTCCTCCGCGACCTGACCGAGATCGGTGTGAACACCATGCTCGTGGCGCTGTCCTGGCTGGCCATTCTCCTGTGGTGTCAGAAACGCGACGTCCTCGCGGGCGTGAGCCTCGGTCTGGCGGCCGCGCTCAAGTGTACGCCGGTGCTCTTCATCGCATACTTCGCCCTCAAGCGACAGTGGAGATTCGTCCTGGCGTCCTTGGCCTCGCTGGCCGTGTTTTCGGTCTTGCCGGTCTTCGCCCAGGGCCCCGACCAGTACGTCCGCACGCTCGCGGCGTGGGCGGACGCGGTTGTGCGCGGGGTGACCGAGCCAGACCCCTCTCGGGGAGTCCTCGGAGAGGACAAAGTGGGCAACCTCTCGCTGCGCCCGGCGATGGCGCGGTATCTCATGCGCCTGCCGCCCCGCCATCGGGGTCGGCCGGAGACCAGCGACAGCGCGGAGCGACCACACGGCCCGCCGACCCCTCTGTACCTCCATGTCGGCAGCCTGCCACCCTTCTGGGCTGGGGTCGTCGTGAAGACGACCATGGGCTTCTTGCTGCTCGGGGTCGGATGGCTGTTCCGGGCCAAGGTGCACGAGCGTCAGGAGTTCAGCCTCCTCTGGGAGTGCGCGACCGTGTCGCTCCTGATTCTCCTGTTTTCGCCGATCACATGGCGACAGCACGCGGTCGGCGTGCTGCCGGCGCTGTACTTGATCTGTCGCGCTGGCCTTAGTGGATGGTCGAGGCCGGTATGGGTGGTGAGTGCCGTGGCGGTGTACACGGTGTCGTGCGTGCTGCTGAACCGAGGGTTTCTCGGCAGGGACCTGATCCTCTTGCTCGACAGCTACCATGTCAAGACGGTCGGCATCTGCGCGCTCACGCTGGCGACGCTGGGATGCCGGAACATCCTACTGACATCCCACCCCAGCGTGTCGTCCGGCCGTTGGAGGGTGCGCGGTCTGTTCGGCGGCCGGGGATGACGGGACCCTCCTCCGAGGGCGCACCGAATCGCGGCACGAAACTGTCGATCATCATCCCGGCCTTCAACGAGCGGGACACTATCGAGGCCATCATCGAGCGAGTGAGAACTGTCCCGCGGCAGCACGAGATCATCGTGGTGGACGATGGCTCGACCGACGGGACGCAAGAGATTCTGCAGCGGGTGACCGCGCGGGCCCCGGGTACGATTCGGTGCATTCGTCATGGGACGAATCAAGGAAAGGGGGCGGCGATCCAGTCGGGGCTGGCTGCGGTAACCGGAGAGGTCGTCATCGTTCAGGACGCCGATCTCGAATACCACCCGGAGGACTACCCCGCCGCGCTCCGGCTGATCGACCAGGGGTGGGCCGATGCCGTGTACGGGTCCCGGTTCCTGGGCCCCCACCGGGTCTTCATGTACTGGCATTACCTGGGCAACCGGGTGCTGACGACGATCTGCAACGTGATGACGTCGAGCATCTTGTCGGACATGGAGACGGGGTTCAAGGTGATTCGGGCCGATGTCCTGCGCGCGCTGGATATTCGGTCGCGGACATTCGATGTCGAGGTGGAGCTAACGGTCAAACTCTTCAGATTTGGATATCGGGTCTACGAGATGCCCATCACGTATACGGGTCGGACCTACCGGGAGGGGAAGAAGATCACGTGGACGGACGGCGTCCGCGCGTTGGTAGCGCTCGTGAAGTGGGGTGCGCTCGCTCGGCCTCGGGGGGAGGGAGCCGTGCCGCGGGAGCCGGGCGTCAGGTAGGCCCCGGGGCCGGCGTGACGCGTGCGCGATCCGTATGGGCGACATCAACCAATTCAGCATCATCAAGCGAAACGCCGACGTGATTCGTGGACCGACCTCCAAGGACGGGGACATCAAGCCCATCGACGATTCGATGTGCCGGGCAGAACTCAGCGTCTCCACGGGTCTACGACAAGGACAGTACGGATTGCTGAGATCGATGCTCATCCGCGGGGTGCGCCGATTGAGACTTCTTCCCTTCATCTTCGATTATCGGTACCTGCACCCACCGGTCATGATCAACATGGTTGGGCAGAAACGCGCTCGGTGACGACAGTCAAGAGCGAGGGCGTGGCCCTGGACTGGCTGTGGTGTTTCGCCTGGACGCTGGCATCATCGCTGTGGTGCCTGACCGCCGCGAACGCGCTCGGTGCCACCTTCGACGAGCCGTTCTATATCGCGCAGGGCCTGGAATTCTGGCGCAACGGAACCCATGGCCGCCTCCTGAGCAAGGGAACCATGCCCTTGCCCGTGGATCTCACGACGCTGCCGATCTACCTGTGGGAGCGATGGTCCGGCGAGGCTGTGGATCCGGTGTCCGACCTGGAGCACGTGCTCCCCTGGGCCAGGGCGGCAACGCTGTTGTTCTGGTGGCTGCTGCTGGCATACGGATGGCGAATCGGACGCAGCCTCGCCGGTCCCTGGGGGGGGCGCCTCGCCCTGGCGTTGCTCGCGGTCGAGCCGACCCTGCTGGCCCACGCGAGCCTAGCGACCACGGACCTCGCCGTCACAGCGTGCCTCATGGCGCTCGCGTACCACTTCCGGATGGGCCGGGAGGCCGGGTGGGAGCGCCGCCTGGCACTGCCGGCCTGCTGGTATGCAGCCGCGGTCCTGGCGAAGGCGTCCGCTCTGGTGCTCGGTCCCCTCTGCATGTTCGTGATCGAGGTGGAGCGCCTGGCTCGGGCGGGTGCATTCACGCGGAACCTCGAAGCCGGTGGAGGCCTCGCCTGGATCCGCGCTACCCTCGGCACCTTGAAGCCGTTTCGGACAGACGCGATCCGCGTATGCGCGGCTGGGTTGATCGCGGTCTTCATCTTCTGCGGCAGCGACTGGAAGGCCGAGCCCTCTTTCGTCGCGTGGACCCACTCCCTGCCGGAAGGCCCGACCGCCCACGTCATGCAGGCGATCGCCGAGCACCTGCGGATCTTCCCGAACGCGGGCCAGGCGTTGGTGAGGCAGATCCAGCACAACATCCAGGGCCACGCGGTTTTCTTGCTCGGCGAGGTGCATCGGCGGGCTTTCTGGTACTACTTTCCCGTCGCGCTGACGATGAAGCTCAGCGTGCCGCTGCTGATCCTCCCACTCGTGATCCTGCTTCTTCGACCGCGAGCGCTCGTGAACTGGGCGACGGTAACCGCGGCCGCACTCGTCGTGTTCAGCCTGACGTCCCGGGTGCAGATCGGCATCCGACTGGTCCTTCCCCTGGTCGGGCTGGCCGCGGTGGGCCTCGCGGCCGCCATCGTCCGGACCTCGCACGCGGTGTCTCCGGGATGGCGGCGGCGCACGGTCCTCGCCGGGGCAACCGCCGGGTTACTCTGGACGGGCTCGGCTGCGGTGCTCGTCTGGCCGCACGCGCTCTGCTACACGAACCAGCTCTGGGGCGGCACGGAGCGGGGTTATCTCCTGCTGAGCGATTCGAACTGCGATTGGGGGCAGGGGTTGAAAGACCTGGCCCGCTGGCAACAAGCGCACGGCGGGGCCCCGCTCGACGTGTGGTACTTCGGGACCGACCCGCTGCTCGCGCGGTTACCGGTTCACCCATTGCCGCTGCACGCGTTGCCGATCGCGGGGCCGGAGGACGTGGCGACCCGCCTGCACGGGCGCTACCTCGCGGCGAGCACGACGCTCCTCCACGGCGGCTACGTCCCGGAACCCCGACGCCGATCCCTCGAGTTCCTCCGCGCGCGTCGCCCGATCGACAGGACCATGACCTTCCTCATCTATGACTTCGCGCCGTGATGATCCGGCGCACAGATCGCGGTGTCGCCGAGGCCCACACGCCCCGCTTCGATGTCTCCGCCGGGTGACCAGGCAGCCGTGGAGCGTTTGTCCCTGCGCCGAGGTGATACGCGACGCGTAGCGGCGCTTGTTGTGCTGGCCTTGGCCGCGCTGATAGCGATCGTGAGTGCGCGCGACTACGCGGGGGGCTGGAACGACGGGAGTCGGCTGGCTACCGTCGAAAGCTTGGTCGACCGGCATACCCTGGCCATCGACGACTCCATCTTCGTGCGAGTCCCGCCCGCGCACGAATCCCAGGCGTCGGGGCCGTACCCGGCCGACGAGCCCGGCCTCTTGCAGCGCGGGACCCTGGACAAGCTGTTCATCGACGGCCACTTCTATTCGGACAAGTCTCCCGTGCCCGCGGTGCTCATGGCCATCCTCTATCAAGTGCTGCAGTGGGGGGCGGGCCTTCACGCCAGGCTGGATCCCGGCCGGTTCGTCTACTGGATGACCATCGGGGCCTCGGCCCTCGCCTACGTCATCGCCGTCTGGAGCGTCTTCCAGCTGGGAGCACCGCTCCGGCTTCCCCTGCACCTCCGCCTCAGTCTGACTGCCAGCTTCGGTCTGGCGACCCTCGCCCCCGTCTACGCCCGTCATGTGAACAATCACATCGTGCTGCTGGGAGTCGCGGCGGCCCTGTTGCTCGGGTTCGCCAGACTCGCCCGGGAGAGCCAGGCCGGGTCGGTCGCAGGATGGAGACTGCTTGGACTCGGGACCCTCGCGGGCCTGGGCTACACGATTGATCTGGGCGCCGGCCCCCTCTTGATGATTTCTGCGCTGACGCTCGTCGCCGTTCGGCGACCAGGCCTTCGGGCGCCGACGATCTTCCTTCTGGGGGCGCTGCCCTGGCTCGTGCTCCACCACACGCTCAACTATGCGATCGGCGGCACCTTCCGGCCCGCCAACGCGGTGCCGGAGTATCTGATGTGGCCCGGCTCTCCGTTCACCCCCGGGGACATGACCGGATCCTGGAGCCACGAGAGCGTCGGCCATTTCGTTGCCTACGCGCTCGCGATGCTCTTCGGCAAGCGAGGGTTCTTCGGCCACAATTTGCCGCTCTTCCTCACCCTACCGGCGGTCGTCACACTGCTTCGCCGACGCGCGCCCGAACACCTCGAGATTCTGGCGGGTCTGGGCTGGGCCGCGGGGACGTGGCTCCTCTATGCCGCAACCTCGACGAACTCGTCCGGCGTGGCCGCGTCCATCCGCTGGTTCCTTCCGTTGCTCGCCCCGGCCTACTACCTCCTCGCGGTGTTCCTCCGCGAGCACCCGAAGCACCGGATGGATTTCCTGGTGCTTGGCGGGTGGGGCATCGTCCTCACGAGCCTGATCTGGTGGGCGGGCCCATGGATGAAGCGGATGGCCCCGTTCTTCTGGCCCCTGCAAGCCGCCGCGCTCCTGACATGGCTCCTGATGTGGGCGTGGCGACGTCGGGAGGAACAGAAACGCGTCGAGGCCGGCTGAGACCAGCGCTATCGATCGAAGCGCCGTATCCGCGTGGCGTGCGTTCGACCGCCGACGCGCAGGCGCCAGACGAGGATCGCGGCCTCGAGCATGATGCGCTTGGACATCTTCGATGCACCACGCTGTCGGCCGGAAAAGATGATCGGCACCTCGGTCAGTCGACCGCCAGATCTCCATACCAGATACGCCATCTCGATCTGAAAGGCGTACCCGTTGGACTTGAGCTGGCCGAGATCCAGCGATTCGAGCATGGACCGCCGGTAGCAACGAAAGCCCGTGGTGATATCGTGGGCAGGGATCCCCGTGACGGCCCGGGTGTAGCCGTTGGCGAACCGACTGAGCAGCATCCGACCGATATCCCAATCAATGACTCGTACCCCTCCGACGTAGCGAGAACCCAGCACGAGGTCGTGGTCTGGGGCCGCGGCGAGCATGGCGGGGATAGCCGCGGGATCATGGGATAGGTCCGCGTCCATCTGCAGGACCCAGCGATGCTCGCCTTTGAGGGCCACGCGGAAGCCCTCGATCACGGCGCTGGCGAAGCCCAACTTCCGCTCACGATGAATCGCCTGAATCCGGGGCGAGGCTCGGGCCAGCTCGTCGGCCACCGCCCCGGTGCCATCGGGCGATCCGTCGTCGACGAACACGACATCCACCGAGACGGGGAGGTCGAGCAGGCGCTGCGTCAGGGGACCGAGGTTGTCGCGCTCGTTATACGTGGGGATGATGACGATGGCGGACATGTGTGCGCCAGCTCCTTTCGCTCCGCGCCCGAGCTCCAGCCCTATACCACATAGCCCGTCCGCTCCAGGCGGCGGGACGCCGGGCTCAGGCCGGCGCGACCTCCACCATCGCGTCGAAGGCGGCCTGGCCGCCCGAGAAGCCGAACAGGTCCAGCGCCGCGTCCGGGATCAACGCGTCTCCGGAAGTGAGGCCGTTGAGCCCCGCCCACCTGTGGCGCATCCACACGACGCCCGGCGGGACCTTCGCGGTGACACGCGCCCGGGCCCGGAACTCATTCGTGTGATTCGCGGTTCCGCCAAGACACCGCGCGGTCAGCCGCTTCATGATGGATCCTCCCTTTACAACAATTCTCCGCAACGGTACCGCAAGTCTAGGCGGGCCACAGGAAGCTGTCAAGACGATGCTTGACGCTACTGGGTCTTAGAGCTAGGCTACCGGTGCAACCGGGCGAGCCAGCGCCGGACTTCACGTTGCCGTCCCTCCGCTTCCAGGCGGACCGGGTGATCAACTGATTGTCTCGGACTCCTTGTCTCAGGCCCGTTACTAACGAGGAGGAGGTAGACATGGCTGCGTATTTCATCGCCGATGTGG
>JBHICL010000168.1:0-7069 GCA_046759605.1 Alphaproteobacteria bacterium
TCAAAATTCATTGGGGAGAATACTGACAAAGCGGCGGTACGAATCATGATTACCTCAATAGTGTTAGATTTTTTACAGTCTCATCCAAACGGAGGCCGATTATATCCAACCGGATTACCACGTCTCTTTCCTTAAAGGCGTAGGAGGAAGACTCTTTCGAGCTAGAACTGGCGTCGCTCCAGAAGGCGCGCGCGGGCCTGAGATCGTCGCTACGGCCGCATCTTGCGGATCTCCTCGACGACCTCCGGGTTCGCCAGGGTCGATATGTCCCCGGCGTCCTCGTTATTGGAGAGGGCGGCAAGGACTCGTCGCATGATCTTGCCCGATCTGGTCTTGGGCATGTCGGGCACGATCAGAACCGTCCTCGGGCGGGCGATGGCGCCGATCGCATGGACGACGGCGCCGGAGATCTTGTCTCGCAGATCCTCGCTGGGATTTATGCCCGGCTTGAGCGCGACGTAGAGGTCCGGAACCTTGCCCTTGATCTGGTCCGCCACCGGCACGACCGCCGCCTCGGCCACCTCCGAAACCACGAGGGCCGCGGATTCGATCTCCTTGGTTCCCAAGCGATGCCCGGCGACGTTGATCACGTCGTCGATCCTGCCAAGGATGCGGTAGTAGCCGTCTTTTGCCTGCATGGCGCCGTCGCCGGCCATGTAGGGCCAGTCGCGCCAGTCCTTGCTGTTCTTGTCCTTGCAGTAGCGGGCGTAGTACTGAGCGATGAACCTGTCGGGGTCCTTCCAAATGGTCTGGAACCCCCCCGGCCACGGGTTCCGAATGCAGATGTTTCCGGCGCGCCCGGAGCCGGTGGGGATTTCGTTGCCGTCATCGTCGTATATGACCGGGTGTATGCCGGGGACGCCCGGTCCCGCGCTTCCCGGCTTCATGGGCGCAAGCGCCGGCACGGTGCTGCAGAGGAAACCACCGTTCTCGGTCTGCCACCACGTGTCGACGATGACCGCTTCGCCCTTGCCGACCTCGTTGTAGTACCAGCGCCAGACCTCGGGCTCGATGGGCTCGCCAACGGTGGTCATGTGCTTGAAGCGACAGTTGTACTTCTTCGGCTCGTCGCCCCCGGCCCGGCGCAGCGCCCTGATGGCCGTGGGCGAGGTGTGAAAGATGTTGACGCCCAACTCTTCGGCGATCCGCCAAGGCCGCCCGGCATCGGGATAGGTGGGCAGGCCCTCGTAGACCACCGAGGATGCGCACAGAGCGAGTGGCCCGTAGACGATGTAGGAGTGGCCGGTGATCCAGCCGATGTCGGCCATGCACCAGTAGACGTCCTCGGGATGAATGTCCTGGATGTACCTGGAGGTCCCGGCCACGTAGGCGAGATAGCCGCCGGTGCTGTGCTGACAGCCCTTGGGGCGCCCGGTCGTGCCGCTCGTGTACATGAGGAAAAGCGGCGCCTCGGCCGGCAACTCCACCGGGTCCACCCGCTTGCCGCGATAGTCGGGGAGCATTTCGTTCACAGAGAAGTCGCGCCCCTCGACCATCGGCGTGGGACTCGAATGCTTCCCGGGATAGCGCTGCCACACCAGGACCTTGTCCACCGTATAGCCGTCCTTCCCGGCTTCCTCGACCGCGATATCCGCCTTCTCCTTGTGGTTCAACAGAGTGCCGCCGCGATGGTAGGCGTCCATGGTGATGAGGACGCGGCTCTCCGAGTCCACGATCCTGTCCGCGGTCGCCTTTCCCGAGAAGCCGCTGAAGACCTGCGAGTGGATGACGCCGAGGCGCGCGCACGCGAGCATCGTGATCGGGAGCTCCGCCACCATGGGCAGGTGCAGCGTCACCCGATCGCCGGCCTCGAGGCCCGCGAAGTCGCGGAGCAGCGCTGCGAACTCGTTGACCCTTACGAACAGCTCCTGATAGGTCACGTGCTCGATGCGCTCGTCCTCGGGCTCCGGGACGAAATGGATCGCCGTCTTGTTCCTGCTGCCCGCAAGGTGCCGATCGACGCAGTTGTACGATGCATTGATCCGTCCGCCGACGAACCACCTCCAGAACGGCGGGTTGCTGGTGTCGAGGGTGGTTTCCCAGTACTTGTACCAGTCCAGGAGGTCGGCGTACTCCTTGAAGCACTCGGGGAAGTTGTCCAGACCGAACCGGTCGTAGACGCTTTCGTCGGTCAGGTTGGCTTGGCTGATGAACTTTGGCGAGGGGTTGTAGTATTCCTCCTCCTGCCAGTGAACGGCGATTTCGGCTTCGGACACGTCGGCAGCTTTATCATCCGCCATTGATTAATCCCCCTTGCGTTCCGTGTCGTGTCGGGCCCATGCAGCGGAAAGCGCGCCGGCGACGGCGCGCAGCACCCCGCTGTGATGATACCACAAGGGAGTTTCCAGGCCAGCATGGGCGGGGTTTGCGCTTTTCGCCCCGCGTTGCTAGACGGAGCCAGGTTGAGGCCCGCGGAGGATGGCGATGACCCCGCTCTCGGTCGATATCGACGACGTCCGTGAGGCGCGCTCGCTCATTCGGAACGAGATCCGGCACACGCCGCTGACGCCCGCGGGCGCGCTCTCCGCCGATACGGGTCTCGAGGTCTTCCTCAAGCTCGAGACGCTCCAGGAAACCGGCTCCTTCAAGGTACGGGGGGCGACGAACAGGATGCTGCGCCTCTCCCCCGCCGAGCGGCGGCGAGGTGTCGTCACGGTATCGACGGGGAATCACGGCCGCGCCGTGGCGCATGCCGCCGCCCGGCTTGGTATTCCCGCCGTGGTGTGCATGTCGACCCTGGTGCCCGGAAACAAGATCCAGGCGATAGAGGCGCTCGGCGCCGAGATCCGGATTGCCGGCGACAACCAGGATGAGGCCGGCCACGAGGCGGCGCGGCTGGTGGAGGAGCAGGCCATGACCCTCGTGCCGCCTTTCGACGACCCGCACGTCATTGCCGGCCAGGGCACGATCGGGCTCGAGATCCACGAGGACCTGCCGGAGCCCGACGCCATCATCGTGCCGTTGTCGGGCGGTGGCCTCATCGGCGGCGTCGCGGCGGCCACCAAGGCGCTGGCGCCCCGGGCGCGCGTCATCGGCGTCACCATGGACCGGGGGGCGGCAATGTTCGAGAGCCTGAAAGCCGGACATCCGGTCGAGGTCGAGGAGCTGCCGACGCTCGCGGACTCGCTGGGCGGCGGCATCGGCCCGGACAACCGGCACACGTTTCGTCTCGTGCGCGAGCTCGTTGACGACGTGGTCCTGGTCAGCGAAGCCGAGATCGCGGCCGCCATGGGCTATATCTTTCGTACCGCGGGTCTGGTGACGGAAGGCGCCGCGGCCGTTGGAGTCGCCGCCCTCATGACCGGCCGCATCAGCGATCTCGCGGGCGCGGTTGTCGTTGTCTTGAGCGGCCGGAACGTGGACCCGGATCGCTTCATCGAGATCGTGACCCGGGCCGGGGAGGTGCCGGTCCCCTCGCCACGGCGTGATAGCGGCTAGGCAAGGTTGCTACGCCGGCGAACCGGCGCCCTCGCCGCTCGCTGGTACGGGCCCGCCCTGTCGTCGCCTTGCGGGCGCACCCGCTTCACCGGCGCGAGCCCTTCGCGGAACGCGAGCGCCCGCCGGAAGCACCGCGAGGCCTCGTGGTAATCACCCAGGGAATCGTATGCAACCGCCAGCTCCTCGAAAGTGTCCGCCAGAGCGGACCGATCCGTTCCCAGATATTTCTCGCGGATCGCCAATGCGCGCCGCAGCAATGGCGCAGCCTCTGTGTAATTGCCGCGTGAGCCGTGGAGCCGCGCCAGGCTTTCGAGGTTGCCGACCAGGTCCGAATGCTCCCCGTCGCCGGTCGTTTCCCGAATCGCGAGGGCGCGCTCGAGCAGCGAGACGGCGCCGGCAAAATCACCGCGCAGGCGAGCGAGCCACGCAAGGCTCTCCAGGTTCGTCGCTACCTCGGGGTGCTCCGCGCCCAGCGTCCTTTCCCTGATCCCGAGGGCGCGCTCGAGCAGCCGGGCGGCTTCTCCGTATCTGTGCTGGTCCTTGCGGATGCGCGCCAGCTTTTCAACGTTGGTCAGGAGTTCCGGATGCTCGGGGCCGAGCGTCCGCTGCTTGATTCCTATGACTCGAACATGCAACCGCGCGACCTCGCCACGTCTGCGCTGGATCTCGTAGAGGCGCGCGAGATGCTCGAGTGTGCCGATGAGGGCCGGATGCGCGTGCCCCAGCGTCTTCTCCTGAATGAGCAATCTGCGGCGAACGAGCCGCGCCGCTTCCGCCTGATTCCCCCGGCCCTCCAACACCGTCGCCAGGTTGCCGAGGCTCTCGGTCAGATCCGGATGATCGCGCCCGAACGCCCTTTCGCGGATGGTCAGGGCGCACCGGAAGAGCCGCTCGGCCGTGGCATGCTCGCCTCGGTCCCAGGACAGCCCGGCGAGGTTGGCGAGACTCGTGGCCACGTCCGGATGGCCGGGACCGAGCGCCCGCTCCCTGATGACCAGAGCGCGACGGAGCAGGGTCACCGCTTTCACGTCCTCGCCTCGGTCGTGGTGCAGCCAGCCCAGATTGTTCAAGCTGATGGCCAGGTCCGGGTGCGCCTCACCCAGGGCTTTCTTCTGAATCCTCACCGCACGCTGGAAAAGCTTGGCTGCCTGGTCGCGATCGCCACGGTCCTGGCACATCAACGCGACATTGTTGAGGCTGATGGCGACGTCGGGATGCTCGGAGCCGAGGCTTTGCTCGCGGACCGTGAGCGCCCGTTGGAAATTCGTCGCCGCCCTTTCGGTGTCGCCCTCCCGGTGGCGCAACCAGCCCAGACTGTCGAGGGTCTCGGCCACCTCGGGGTGCGACGATCCGAATGCTCTCTCGCGAATCGCCAGCGCGCGCTCGACAAGCTGTCTGGCTTCGGAATAGGCGCCCTTGCCTTGGAGTAGGCGCGCCAGGTTCTCGAGACCGACCGCCACGTCGGGATGCCTGGGGCCCAGGGCTCTTGCCCGGACGACGACGGCGCGCCTGAAAAGGCGGGCCGCGTCGTCGCACTTTCCCTGATCGCGACAGACCAGGGCCAGGTTGTTGATGCTGCTGGCAACGTCCGGATGCGCGATCCCGAGCGCGCTCTCGCGAATGGCGAGCGCGCGCTGGAAGAGAGCCGCGGCCTGATCGTATCTGCGCCGGTCGCGGTGCAGCCAGGCGAGGTTGTTCAGGGTCACGACCAGGGTCGGGTGGTCGGCTTCGAGCGTTGCCTCGGCGGCTGTGAGCGCCTGACGGTACAGCTGTTCCGCGTTCTCGTGGTCGCCCCTGTCGTGCGCGATCAGCGCCAGATTGTTGAGGCCGGAGGCGATGTTCGGAAACTCCGGTTCCTTTGCCCCGCACCAGATGACGAGCGCGCGTTTGAGCAGTTCGGCCGCCGTGCCGTAGTTCCGTTGAGATCGGTACAATCCCGCGAGGGTGTTGAGACTGTCCGCCAGGTCGGGATGGTCGGGCCCCAGCGTGTTCTCCTGGATGGTCAACGCCCGGCGGCATAGCCGGGCAGCTTCCGCGTAATCGCCGCGGGCCTGGTAGACCGGGACGAGGCTGTTCAGTGTTCTGGCGACCTCCGGGTGGCGTGGGCCGTGCGCCTGCTGGCGGATGGTCAAAGCGCGCTGAAGCAACGCCTCCGCCTCGACATGGTCGCCGTCCTCGTAACAGATCACCGCCAGACGCTCGAGGGTCGCGCCGGCCTCATGCGGATCCGCGCCGCGCAGCAGCCTTGGTGCGGGGGTTGGCATTTTGGCGCCCTGTTACGGGCGGATCACAGTGCGCTCGGCCCGGGCACGCCGAAGCTGATCGAGGAGGCGCCTTGCCTCGGTGTCGCCCGGTGTTCTTCGCTCGAGCCACACGACGAGCTCCTCGAGATGGCGCGCAGCCGCAGGTTCGCCGCCCTCCATCGCCTCGCGGTACCATCCGGCGGCCTTTGCCGGGTCCGGCGATGCTCCCCGCACGCCGGTCTCCTCGAAGAAAACAGGGTCGTAGGTCCTGGCGATGGCGGTTGCGGCCCGGGCGCTGCCTTGTGTCGCGGCAAGCTCGTAGAACAGGCGTGCGGATGCCAGATCGCCGATCTTGAGGAAGTCATCGCCGCGGCTGAGGAGGCGAGCCGCCTCGGGCGGTGGCGCCGCGGTTATATCGCCCGCAAGGAGAGGTTTCTCGCTCTCCGCCGGCTTTCCAGGATCCGTCTCCGTGGCGTCCGGTCGCCCGAGCCCGTACGCCGCGGCGGTAGCGTCCGGCGGGAGCTTTGCGGGATCGGCGACGGCCTCGACGGTCACGTCGATGAACCGGCGCACGAGCGCCATGTCCCTTCCGTCGGTGGCAACAACTGACACAGTCAGTGCCATGATGCCCGCGTAGTCCGGTGGCGGCACGAGCCTCAGCGCGGAGAGTTGCCGTGGCTCGAGCGTCCAGGTTCCGTCACCCTCGTCCTGTCCGGCCGAGAGCGACCCGCCGGCCGGGACGCCCTCGACGATGACGGACAGCGTCTCCGTAGCGCCCGTGGGCGTTACCGCGATCTCGAGGGGGACGGCGTCCAGTCCGGGGCCGGCCGCATCCCTGGCCATCAGCATCGGCGGGTCGGCTACGGGACGGACGGTGACGTCGAGCAGCCGGCGCACCAATGTTACGTCCGGTCCGTCGGTGGCGGTCGCCGAGACGGTCAGGGTCAATGTGCCGTTATAGTCCGGCGGCGGCGTGAACGTGAGGCCGGCGAGATCCTCCGCGCTGATCACCCAGCCGCCATCGCCATCGTCGCGCCCCGCCGACAGCGCCGCCTCGGGAGGCAGACCGCCGATCGCGAGAGACACGGTTTCCGTCGCAACCGCCGGCGCCACGGTGATATCGAGCCCGATTTCCCGGTCCTCGTCTCCGGTGGCGTCGTTCAACGTGAGCTGCGGGGGGTCGGCCACCGGATCGACCCTGATCGCGATGGTTGCGGTCTCGCGCGCTGTGTCGTTGCCATCGCTTGCGACGGCCGCGATCCCAAGGGTGATGTCGCCATTGTAGTCGCGCGGCGGGGTGAGGCTCAGGCCCCCGAGCTCTTCGGGCGCGAGCGTCCAGCTGCCGTCGCCGTTGTCGATCCCTGCGGAGAGGGCCGCTCCTCCCGGTA
>JBHICL010000169.1:0-7034 GCA_046759605.1 Alphaproteobacteria bacterium
GTGCCGGGGTATGGCGTTACGACCCGATCCTCTGCTCGACCCTTACGCCGCCCGACTGGCACCTTCGTAACTTCGCCCGTCTCGCGGGCGCGCTGGCGGGCGTCGTCGATGAGGTGGTGATATCCTTTGCCCATATCTACAGGAAAACGCGGCGCAACCTGGCTCGAGCCGCCCAGGGCGCCGGATTCCGGTGGTGGGACCCGCCGGAAGATGACAAGCGCGCCCTCGTCGCCGGCCTTGCCCAACTCGCCGCGGATCGGGGAATCAGGCTGACGCTCTGCGCTCAGCCGCCGCTTGTGGTGTCCGGCGCCGGCGAGGCCCGGTGCATCGATGCCCAGCGCCTGAGCGACGTCGCCGGTCGGCCCGTAGAGGCGCCCGAGCGGGGCAACCGGCCAGGCTGCCGTTGCGCCGCCAGCCGCGACATCGGGCATTACGACACCTGCCCGCACGGCTGCGTGTACTGCTACGCGGTGCAGCATAGGAGCCTGGCGAAGCGGCGCTATGCGGCCCACGACCCGGTAGGGCCTTTTCTGTTCCCACCCGGCGCCGAGGCGGCTTGCCGTTCGGCGGAAATCAATGGTCGCTAGGCGGTCGTGTCGACCTTGCGCTCTTCGGACCCGTTCTTGGCCACGCCGACCATCGCCGCCCGCAGGAGCCTGCCGTTCAGGACATAGCCGGGCTGAAGTAGTTGCACGACCGTGCCGGGGGGATGGTCCGCACTTTCCACCTCGAACATCGCCTGGTGGTAGTTGGGATCGAAAAGCTCGCCGATTGGCTCGATCTTCTCGATGCCGTGCTTCTTGAAGGCGGTCAGCAGGTCTTTCTCGACACCCTCCACGCCGGCGAACAGCGTCCCCAACAGCTCGTTTTCGACGTGAGCGTCCTCGGGGATGGCGTCCAGCGCCCGGCGAAGGTTGTCGGCGACGTTGAGCAGATCCTTGGCCAGGCCCGAGACCCCGTATTTCTGCGCTTCCTCGATCTGGCGCGCGCCGCGCTTGCGTACGTTCTCGGCCTCGGCGTAGGCGCGTAGCACCTGGTCCTTGGCCTCCGCCAGTTTCGCTTCCAGTTCGGCGACCAGCGCGGCGGCATCAACCGTCTCGCCTTCCGCGCCCGTCTCCTCCGGCTGAGAGGCTTCACCCTCGGGCGGGGGTCGCTCCGCCTCCCCGGCACCTCCGGCCCAGGGCGATTCCGGCTGCGCTTGCTCGGTCTGTCCGGTCTGCTCTTCCGACGGCCCGGCCGCCTCCTGCTCTTCCGACGGGCCGGTCGTCGGCTGCTCTTCGATCGACTCGGATTCCGCGGCTTTGCCTCGTTTGGTCTTGTCGCCGTTGTCCCCGGTCATACTCTTCCCCGTTTAGCCTCGGACCCCTACCCAAGCAGGCGTCCAACGATTTTTGCCGTGTAGTCGACCACAGGAATGATGCGCGCGTAGTCGATGCGCGACGGACCGATGACGCCGATCGCGCCGATGATCTGCTCCCGGGCGTTGGCGTAGGGGGCGATGACCATGGAGCAACCAGCGAGGCCGAAGAGCTCGTTTTCGGCCCCGATGAATATCTGCACGCCCTCGGCGCTCAATGTCGCATCGAGAAGCCTGACCAGGCTTTTCTTCGCGTCGAGGGCCGCGAAAAGAGCGCGGACCTTTTCCAGATCCTCGACGGCGCGCACGTCGTCGAGGAGCTTTTCCGTTCCGCTCACGATCAGCGCCCGGTTGTCTCCTTCGCCGGTCCAGGTGGCCAGGCCGGCCTGGACAAGCTGCTGGGTCAGGGAGTCCAGGTCCTGCCGGTGTTGCTCCAGGCTGGCCTCGATCTGCGCCCGCGCCTCCTCGAGGGTCCGGCCGATGATGCGGGCAGAGAGGAAGTTCGTCGCCTCCACAAGCGAGGACGCCGGCATGCCGATGGGCACGTCGATGACGCGGTTCTCGACCGTGCCGTCCTCGGTTACCAGCACCACGAGTGCCCGGCCGGGTCCCAGGTTGACGAACTCGATGTGCTTGAGGCGCTCATCCTTCTTCGGCGCGAGCACCAGGCCGGCGCAGTTGCTGAGACCTGACAGAGTGCGGGTTGCCTCCTCCAGCACCTGCTGGGTGTTGCGGCCGGCTCCTTGGCACTGGCTTTCGATCGATTCACGCTCGTCTGCGGTGACCCTTCCCACCTCCAGGAGCCCGTCGACGAACAGCCTGAGGCCCGCGTCGGTGGGGAGTCGGCCGGCGGAGGTATGTGGGGAGTACAGCAGCCCCGTATCCTGCAGGTCGGCCATCACGTTCCGGATGGTAGCCGGCGAGAGCGACATGCCCAGGCGGCGTGCGAGGGTCCGCGAACCGATCGGCTCGCCGGTCTCCACGTAGGCATCGACTATGGTTCGCAGCACCTGACGGCTACGCTCGTTCAGCTCCTCGATGCGGCTACTCATTTCAGTTCCGGTCGAGATGGAGCAAGGCACAACGTCCTGATGCACCGGGAATTTAGCTATCGTGACGACGCGAATCAACGGGCCCAGCACACGAGGCTGGACGCCGGCAACGCGACAAGCTAGCGTGCCGCCACCTCTCGACAAACAACCTCACCGGAGTCAAGACGCCATGCGTCCGTCAGGTCGCGCCGCCGATCAGCTTCGCGAAGTGACCCTCCAGAGCAGTGTGAACAAGTATGCCGAAGGCTCGTGTCTGGCTCAGTTTGGCGACACCCATGTCCTCTGCACCGCCACCATCGAGGAGCGTGTCCCGCATTTCCTCAGGAATTCCGGACGCGGATGGATCACCGCCGAGTATGGCATGCTCCCGCGGTCCACCGGTACGCGCACCGACCGTGAAGCGACGCGCGGGCGTCAATCAGGCCGGACGCAGGAGATCCAACGGCTGATCGGCCGTTCCTTGCGGTCGGTCGTGGACCTGACGACCATCGGCGAGCGACAGTTTCGGATCGACTGCGACGTTCTCCAGGCCGACGGCGGCACGCGGACAGCCGCCATTACCGGGGCCACCGTGGCCCTGGGGCAGGCGTTCGGGCACCTGGTGAGCGCGCGAGAGCTTCCATCGGTGCCCATGTCGGCGCTCGTGGCGGCGGTTTCCTGCGGGATCTACGAGGGCCAGGCGGTCCTCGACATGGATTACGAGGAAGACAGCGCGGTGCAGGCCGATGCGAACTTCGTCCTGACCGATGCCGGCGGAATTGTCGAGATCCAGTGTTCCGCGGAGAGCGAGCCGTTCACCGAGGAGCAGTTTGTCGAGCTTCTGGAGCTGGCGCGCGATGGCGTAACCCGGCTCGCGGGTCTGCAGCGCCAGGCTCTCGGTCTTGGCTGACCGTCAGCGCTCGGCCCGGCGGTTCGTGAACAAGCGGCTGGTGATCGCCAGCCACAACGAAGGCAAGGTGGCGGAGATCGCAGATCTTCTGCGACCGTGCCATGTCGAGACCATAGGTGCCCGGGCGCTGCGGTTGTCCGAACCGGAGGAGGTCGGCGACAGCTTCAGGAGCAACGCCGCTCTCAAGGCTCGCGCCGCAGCGCGGGCGAGCGGTCTCGCGGCGCTCGCCGACGACAGCGGCCTGGTGGTCCCTGCGCTGGGCGGCGCGCCCGGTGTACACTCCGCCCGGTGGGCGGGTCCGGAACGCGACTTTCGCCGGGCCATGACCAGGATCCATCGTGAGCTCGGTACGGCGGATCGCCGGGCCTGGTTCGCTTGCGCGCTGGCGCTGGCCTGGCCGGATGGACACGTGGAGGCTTTCGACGGAAGGATCGACGGCACTCTCGTCTGGCCACCTCGGGGGGACAAGGGTTTTGGCTACGACCCCATGTTCCTTCCGGATGACGGGAGCGCGTGCGGTCTCACGTTCGGCGAGATGAAGCCGGAGGACAAACATGCCATCAGCCATCGCGCCGTCGCTTTTCGAAAGCTCATCGCCGCCTGTTTCGACGCCTGAGCGGGCGGGACCGTCGGACGACGTAGCTGGGGTGGGGTTCGGCATATACGTGCACTGGCCCTTTTGCCTGGCCAAATGCCCGTATTGTGACTTCAACAGCCACGTACGCGATCGGGTCGATCAATCGCGCTGGCGCCGGGCCTTGCTTGCCGAAATCGAGCACTACGCAAAGGACACCGAGGGCCGCACCGTGACAAGCGTGTTCTTCGGCGGCGGGACCCCGTCGTTGATGGCGCCCGAGACGGTCGCGGCCGTCCTCGACCATGTTGCAACCCGCTGGCCCACCGCTGCTGGGCTCGAGGTCACGCTGGAGGCCAACCCGACTTCGGCAGAGGCAGGCCGGTTCGCGGCCTACCGCGCGGCGGGTGTGAACCGTGTAAGCCTTGGCGTGCAGGCCCTCGACGACGAGGCTTTGCGTTTCCTCGGTCGGGGCCACACGGTTCGCGAGGCGCTGTCCGCGGTAGAGATGGCCGCGTCGGTGTTTCCACGCTTCTCGTTCGACCTGATCTACGCGCGGCCGGGCCAGACGGCGACGGCGTGGCGCTGCGAGTTGCGTCGTGCCGTGCGCTTCGCCCGTGGCCACCTGTCGCTCTATCAGCTCACCGTCGAGCCGGGCACCGCCTTCCACCGGCGTCGTCTGCGGGGCGAGCTTTCGGTACCGGACGAGGTCTTGGCGGCGGCCTTGTACGACGTGACGCAGGAGGCGCTCGAGGTCGTGGGGCTGTCGGCTTACGAGGTCTCCAACCACGCCGCCCGGGGAGAGGCGTGTCGGCACAATCTCACCTACTGGCGTTACGGCGACTACGTGGGTATCGGCCCCGGTGCCCATGGTCGCCTGAGTGTCGGTGGACGAACCTTTGCCACGTCGCAGCATCGCTCACCCGAGTCGTGGATCGCGGCCGTCGAGCGTCATGGCCATGCGACCAGGGCCCGAGACCCGCTCGAGCACGCGGCGCTGCGTGACGAAATGGCGATGATGGGTCTGCGCCTCGTCGCGGGTATCGATCGGACCTGGTTCCGGAAGCGGACCGGCCTCGAGATAGAGGAGTCCTTCGGCAAGGATGTTTTGAGCCGTCTCGTCGACGGCGGGTTTCTCATCCTCGATCGTGCCGGCCTACGAGCCACATCTGTGGGTCTGCGCAGGCTCGACGCGGTCCTCGTGCGTCTGCTCAGTTGATCGCGACCGTGAAGCTGTCAGGCGCCGGATCCAGCTCGCGCGGTCCGTCACGACGTATCTCCAGCACCGCCAGTCCCCGCTCCACCTCTCCCGTGGGCAACAACCGGAAGATGCCGTCCATGCCCTCGAACCCATTGGGCGTCGTGAGGTTTTGGATGCCGAAGGGCGCTTCGGCGCCGGTCTGACGCGCGAGCACGGCCGCGAGCGCTATGGCGTCGTAGGCGAGTGTGGCGCGGCGGTCCGGAGCGTGGCCGTAGGCTTCCTCAAACCTGGTGACGAATTGCTCGCGGTTTTGCGGCGGCGGCGCGGCGAACCACGCCCCCACGAGCGACGGTTCCTTGCCAAGCGCCGGATCGTCCCAAAGCCAGGTGCCAAGCAGCCGCACCCGACCCGGATCGATATCGTAGAAGGCCATGAGTGGGGCCAGTTGCAGAACTTCGTCTCCGCCCGCCGGGACCAGAACAGCGTCGAATCCCGGCTCTCCCAGTGTCTCGCGACCTTCCAGACGCGCCAAGGCCTGTCGCGAAATCGGATCGTTGCGACCCTCGAGGGCCTGCTGCTGCGTAAGCAGAGCCTGCCGCCTCGCGTCATAGTCGGCGAAGCGGCGGACGACGTCCTGGACCTGGGCGCTCCCGGGGTCGTAGAGGGCGACGTCCTCGATTATGGACGCCGAGGCCGTGGTCGCTTGCTCGAGCGCATCGACCATGGTCGTGCCGTAAACGTCGTTCGGCGCCAGGGCGGCAAAGCGGGTGAGGCCCTGGCTCCGGGCGTAGGCCACCACGCGATCCACCTGGGCGTGCGGCAGGAACCCCATGACGAAGACGCCGTCGCCGGCAACCGCGCGGTTATTCGAGAACGCCAACACCGGGACATCGCGCCGGCGCGCCTCGGGCGCCACAGCCGCCACCGAGGAAGCGAGGAGTGGTCCGACGATGAGGCTGGCGCCTTCGTCGAGGGCCTCTTCCGCCGCGACCGCCGCACCCTCCGTGGTACCGCGGGTATCGTGGAGCAGCAGCACGAAGTCCTCGCCAGCCAGGTCGAACAACGCCATTTGCGCGGCATCCAGAAGGTCCTGGCCGGTCGTCGATTGGGGTCCGCTGAGCGGCAAAAGGAGCGCGACGCGTTTTCCGGTCCGTGCGTGGATGGCTTGGTCCTCCGCCCCCAGCCCCGGAACCGGACCGAGGAACGCCTCGGGGCTGAACGGCGGCGCCCCGGTTGCGGGTGTTGTGCCCGCCGCCGGGTCGGCGTCTTGCGTCCGGGTGGTCGGCGTCGATACGGTGGGGGACGCGCACGCGGCGAGAGTCAGTGCGGCGCCGCACAGCCATGGCAGCACGTGCGGGGCGGTCAAGCGGGTCTTCGAGTTGAGCACGTTGATTAAACCTCGAACGGATCGGTGAGTGTGAGGATCGAGCCTAGCGATGCCGATCGCGGCGTACAACAGGCGCCACCGGGCTGCCTGTTTATCGTTGCCACACCCATCGGCAATCTAGCGGACATAACCCTGCGGGCCCTTGATGTTTTGAGACGGGTTGACGTCATCGCCTGCGAGGACACGCGCGTTACGGCAAAGCTGCTCTCGGCATACAAAATCGCCGCCCGCACCGTTCCCTATCACGATCGCAATGCGGCTCGTGCCCGGCCGCGGCTGATACAACGCCTGCAAAGCGGCGAAAGTGTGGCGCTCGTGAGCGATGCGGGCACACCGCTTCTGTCGGATCCGGGTTTCAAGCTGGTTCGTGCCGCCATCGCGGCAGGGGTTCCCGTGTCGTCCCTGCCCGGTCCAACGGCCGCCGTTGCGGCGCTCACCGTGTCAGGGCTGCCGACCGGACGGTTCCTGTTCACGGGATTCCTGCCGCCTGGCGCCGTCAAGCGACGGAAAGTCCTGCAGGAGCTGGCCGGCGTGCGCGCTACGTTGATCTTCTATGAATCGCCACGGCGGCTTG
>JBHICL010000170.1:0-6971 GCA_046759605.1 Alphaproteobacteria bacterium
GTCCGTCGAGGCCACCGGTCTGCCGCAGCGCCTCGCCGAGAACCATCCCGGCGGCGACCGCCACGTTGAGCGAACGCAAGTGCGCGGCCATGGGGATACGGACGCGTCCGTCGGCCAGGGCGTGAACGTCGTCGGGCACGCCCGCGCTCTCGCGCCCCACCATCAGGTTGTCGGTGGGATGGAATCTGTATCGCGTGTACACCGTATCTCCCTTCGTGGAAAGAAGGACCAGGCGGCCGGAGCCGGCTTCGTCCCGGCTACGGAGGTATTGCTCCCACGAGATGTGGCGCGTGAGATCCACGTGTTCCAGATAATCCAGTGCCGCGCGGCGGAACATGCGATCGCCGAGCACGAAGCCGCATGGCTCTATCAGGTCCACTGGGACCCGGAGGCATGCCGCGAGGCGCATAAGGGCGCCTGCATTCTGGGGTATGTCGGGCTGATAGAGGACGAGGCGCATCGGTGTGCGGTGTTGCCGGGGGGCGGATGCGTCGCTCCCGCGTCGGCGGGCTTTGCAACCGGTTCACTTATCTATTATACCCGGTCCCGGCTTGCGTGCGTCACGGTGTCACATTGCTGGCCCGGGGCGCGACGGTACTTTGCGTGGCGCGGCGGAGTGTAGTTTGTAGGGGGTCTTTCCGGAATGACCGATCAACCGAGCGACGTCGATCACGACGAAGGTCGGCGCGATTTCCTGTACGTGGCGATGGGCGCGTTCGCCGCGGTCGGCACTGCCGCCGCGATCTGGCCCTTCATCAACTCGATGAACCCGTCGGCCGATGTGTTGGCGCTGTCGACCACCGAGGTCGATCTCACGGCGATTGAGGAAGGTCAGGCGGTGACCGTCATCTGGCGCGGGAGTCCGGTATTCGTCCGGCGCCGGACGGCGGAGGAAATCCGCCTGGCTCGCGAGGGCGACGAGGCAGATCTGCCGGATTCCCAGCCCGACGAGGCGCGCGTCATAGAGCCCGAATGGCTGGTCGTGGTCGGCGTGTGCACCCACCTGGGATGCATACCACAGGGGCAGAAGGTCGGCGAGCCGCGTGGGGAATTCGGCGGATGGTTCTGCCCCTGTCACGGCTCGCATTACGACACATCGGGTCGTATACGCAAGGGACCGGCGCCGCGGAACCTGGACGTGCCTCAATACACTTTCCTCAGCGAAAACCAGCTTCTTATCGGCTAAAGCGAGATCAACGATGGCTGCCGAGACTGAGAGGGCCGGATCGGGCGGGCTCGTCAAGTGGATCGACGATCGCCTGCCGGTCTTCAGCTACCTGAACAAAGAGTACGGCGAATACCCGACGCCGAGGAACTTCAATTACTGGTGGAACTTTGGCGCCCTCGCCATGTTCTTCCTAGTGCTGCTGATCGTCACCGGCCTGATGCTGGCGATGCAGTACACGGCGCACGTGGACATGGCGTTCGGGTCGATCCAGCGCATCATGCGGGACGTCAACTTCGGCTGGCTCCTGCGTTTCATGCACGCGAACGGCGCCTCCTTCTTCTTCATCGTCGTCTATATCCACATCTTCCGCGGACTCTATTACGGCTCCTACAAAGCGCCGCGGGAGCTCTTGTGGATGCTCGGCGTGGTCATTCTGATCCTGATGATGATGACCGCGTTCATGGGTTACGTGCTGCCCTGGGGACAGCTCAGCTTCTGGGGAGCGACGGTCATCACCAATCTGTTCTCGGCGATTCCGCTCGTGGGGGACGAGGTTGTCAGGTGGCTCTGGGGCGGGTTCATCGTGGACAACCCGACGCTGAACCGTTTCTACGCCCTCCACTTCTTCGTGCCGTTCCTGATCGTCGGCGTGGTGATCCTGCACGTCATCGCCCTGCACGTGGTGGGCTCCAACAACCCCTTGGGCATCGATCCGAAAGGCCCCCAGGACACCATCCCCTTCCATCCGTACTATTCGCTCAAGGACAGCTTCGGGTTGGGTGTCTGCCTGATCGTCTTCGCCATCGTCGTGTTCTTCTTTCCGGAGTTCTTCGCCCTCAAGGAGAACAGCATCCCGGCGGATCCGCTGACCACGCCGCTCGAGATCCTTCCCGAGTGGTACTTCATGCCGTATTTCGCGATCCTCCGGGCGACGCCGGACATCTGGTTCATCGATGCGAAGCTGGCGGGCGTCATCGCCATGTTCGGCTCGATCTTTTTGTTGTTCGCGCTGCCGTGGCTGGATCGCTCTCCGGTGCGGAGCGCGCGGTTCCGGCCCATCTATAAGTGGTTCTTCTGGATCCTCGTGATCGACGTGCTGGTGCTCGGCTACATCGGCGCACAGAGGCCCGAGGGCCTGGCGCTCGTCGTGGGGCGTATCTTCACCCTCTATTACTTCGCCCACTTCTTTATCATCGTCCCGCTCTTGGGGAAGTTCGAGCGGCCGCGGCCGCTGCCCAGCAGCATCGCGGACGCCGTCTTGGGCCCGGAGAAGGGCGGCGGCCGGGTGGCTGCGGGAGCCACCGCCAAGCCGATGGAGAAGGCGTGATGCCGGCGCGTCTCAGGCACATTGCCGCCGCGGCCGTCATTTGCGCGGGTGGCGTGTGGGGGACCGCTGAGGCGGCCGCGGGAGCGCTGGAGCCGCCGGAGCTCGAGTGGTCATTCGAGGGCATCTTCGGGACCTTCGACCGCGCCTCGGCGCAGCGCGGCTTCCAGGTCTACAAGGAGGTGTGCTCAGCCTGTCACGCCATGCAATACATGGCCTACCGCCATCTCTCGGGGATCGGCTTTTCGGAGGACGAGATCAAGGCGATCGCGGCGGACATCGAGGTGCCCGACGGTCCGGACGAGTTCGGCGAGTTCTTCACCCGCCCGGCCACGCCCGCGGATTTCTTCGCGGCGCCGTTTCCCAACGACCAGGCGGCGCGGGCCGCGAACGGCGGCGCCTTGCCCCCCGACCTCACGCTGATTACCAAGGCGAAGAGCGGCGGGGCCAACTACGTCCACGCGATCCTGATCGGCTATGACGAGCCGCCGGGGGACGTGGAGGTGCGCGAGGGGCTCAGCTACAATCCCTATTTCACCGGCGCGCAGATCGCAATGGCGCAGCCGCTGTTCGACGACATGGTGGAATACGCGGACGGAACCGAGGCCACGGTGGAACAGATGGCCCACGATGTCGCTACTTTCCTCGCGTGGGCCGCGGAGCCGGAGCTCGAGGAGCGAAAACGCATGGGCTTCACCGTGGTCGTTTTCCTCGTCGTGTTGACGGCGCTGCTCCTCGCGGCGAAGCGGAAGCTCTGGGCCGACCTCCACTAAGGCGCCGCGGCGGGCCGTCCTGGCGCGAGAGGAAACGGTTATGGCACCACCGGGCACCCCGCCGATGCTCGGCGTCATCGGCGGCAGCGGCTTGTACGACATGGAGGGCATCGAGGACCGCCGCTGGCAGCGCGTCTCGACGCCCTTCGGAGAGCCGTCCGACGAGCTCGTGCTCGGCACTCTCGCGGGGACTCCGGTGGCCTTTCTTTCGCGCCACGGCCGCGGTCACGTGGTCCCCCCCTCGGACCTCAATTTTCGCGCCAACATCGACGCCCTCAAGCGAACGGGCGTGACCGAGATCGTTTCGCTGTCCGCTGTGGGCTCGCTCAAGGAAGAGCTCGCGCCCGGCGCGTTCGTGGTGGTGGACCAGTTCATCGACAGGACGTTCGCCCGCCAGAAGAGCTTTTTCGAGAAGGGCATGGCGGCCCATGTCGGCATGGCCGATCCCGTGTGCGGCCGGCTGGGCGATCATCTCGAGGCGGTCGCGGACGGTCTGGGGCTCGAGGTCGTGCGGGGCGGCACGTATCTGGTCATGGAAGGGCCGCAGTTTTCGAGCCGGGCCGAATCCGAGCTCTACCGCTCGTGGGGCTGCGCCGTCGTCGGCATGACGAACATGCCCGAAGCGAAGCTCGCTCGCGAGGCGGAGATGTGCTACGCGACCGTCGCCATGGTGACCGACTACGACTGTTGGCACGACGACCACGACGACGTCACGGTCGAGCAGGTGGTCAAGGTGCTCATGGACAACGCGGACAAGGCCAGGGCGCTGGTCCGGGCGGTGGCGGGTCGCCTCGGGGGCAGGACCGCGAGCTGCGACCGTGGTTGCCACACCGTCCTCGACACGGCGGTCATCACCAGTCCCGACAAGCGCGATCCACGGGTGATCGCCCGTCTCGATGCCGTGGCCGGCCGCGTCCTCCGCTGAACGGTCGTATTTGCCGGTGCGCCGCATCCATGGTTCAATGTAGCCTGTTGGGATGAGGCAGCCGGCGGGGCGGCGGTCGGTGCATCGGTCGTGGACGCCGGTGTGAATGCGGGCGCTGTTTCCCTAACATCCGATCCTTCGCGCTTTCTCCCTCATGAGCTAGGCATCGCGCGCCGATGAGCATGGACACCACCGATAAGGGACCGGTTACGGGGATCGACCACGCGCGGATCGGTGTGCGCGATCTGGAGACGGCGCGCGAGTCGTTCAACCGGCTGGGTTTCACGACCTCGCCACGCGGTCGTCACGTCGGCTGGGGCACCGCGAACTATACAATCGTCTTCGAGCACGACTATCTGGAGCTGCTCGGGATCGTCGACCCCAGTCAGTTCGTCGGCGGCCTGGACAAGTTCCTCGAATACGGCGAAGGGCTGTTCACGGTGTCGTTTGCCGCCCCGGATTCGCAGCGGCTGCACGCCTGGCTCATCGAGGCGGGCTTTCGGACGGAGCCGCCCAAGGACCTGGGGCGGCTCATCGATTTCGAGGAAGGAGAAGAGGTCCTTCGGTTCAAGCTCGTCACCCTGCCCCGCGAGATCACGCCAGGGCTGCAGATCGTCAATGCCTGTCAGCATTTGACGCCCGAGATGCTGAGGCGTCCGGAGTGGCTGTCCCACCCGAACGGCGCGAGGGCGATCTCGGAGCTCACCGTGGTCATGGAGGACGTGGCAGACGTCGGCGAATCATACGGTCGATTGTTCGGCGCGGATGCGATAAGCCGCGACGACCGAAAAGGCACGGTCATCGTGAAAGCGGGCAACTCGAGCCTCTTGTTCGCGACGCCGGGCGCGTTTACCCAGCGGCACTACGAGGTCGAGCTCGATCCCGACATGCCGCTGCCGCGGGTCGCCGCATTGACCCTCGCCGTTGCCGACCCCAATGCAACCGCGCTCTACCTGTCGGGGCAGCAGGTGGAATACGAGCGCGAGCCGGACGGCACCGTCCTCGTGCCCGAGAGGCTCGCCTGCGGGGTGCTTCTGGAATTCAACAGGACCGAGTGAGGTTAACCCAGGTGCTCGCCAAAGAAGGCGAGGGTCCGCGCCTGCGCCGCAAGCGCCGCATCCGGGTGGTAGGAGGCCCTGACCTCGCAGTTGAAGCCATGCCCGGCGCCCGCGTAGGTGTAGATCGGCACGTCGGGATACATGCGCTTGACCTCGTCGACATCCGACAGCGGGATCGCGTGGTCCTCCTCGCCAAAGTGAAGCATGACCGGGCAGCGGGGCGTCTCGCCTCTGAGCTCGTGTACCTGGCCGCCGTAATATCCGACGGCGGCGTCGACCGGCGACCGCGCGGCCGCCAGCCAGGCAATGGAGCCGCCCCAGCAATAGCCCACCACGCCCACCTTGCCGGCAGCGCTCACGGCATCCACCGCGGCGTTTACGTCGAGCACGATCTGGTCGAGGGTCGTCCGGCCGCGCAGCTCGCGTCCGTGCGCCATCGAGTCTGCGTCGTAGTCCATCTCCACGCCACGCTCCACCCGGTCGAACATTGCCGGGGCGAGGGCGGCGTATCCTTCGTCCGCGAATCGGTCGGTGACCGATCGCATATGAGCGTTGACGCCGAATATCTCCTGGATGACGACGAGCCCGGCGCGGGGCTCGCCCTCGGGGTCGCTTCGATAGGCGCTCAAGCTGTGGCCGTCCGCGGCGGTCAAGGTGATCGTCTGACCAGACATCCGTTCCTCTCCCAAAGTAGCCGGTGTTCCGCTTGCGGGGTGCCTCCTGGAGTTCAACAGGATCGAGTGAGCGTCAGCCCAGGTGCTCGCCGAAGAAGGCGAGGGTCCGCGTCTCAGCCGCGAGCGCCGCGTCGGGGTGGTAGGAGGCCCTGGCGTCGCAGTTGAAGCCGTGCCCGGCGCCCGCGTAGGTGTGGATCGGCACGTCGGGGTGCGCGCGTTTGATCTCGTCGACGTTCGACAACGGGATCGCGTGGTCCTCCTCGGCGTAGTGAAGCATGACCGGGCAGCGCGGCGCCTCGCCTCTGAGCTCGTGTACCAGGCGGCCGTAATATCCGACGGCGGCGTCGATCGGCGACCGCGCGGCCGCCAGCCAGGCAATGGAGCCGCCCCAGCAATAGCCCACCACGCCCACCTTGCCGGCAGCGCTCACGGCATCCACCGCGGCGTTTACGTCGAGCACGATCTGGTCGAGGGTCGTCCGGCCGCGCAGCTCGCGTCCGTGCGCCATCGAGTCTGCGTCGTAGTCCATCTCCACGCCACGCTCCACCCGGTCGAACATTGCCGGGGCGAGGGCGGCGTATCCTTCGTCCGCGAATCGGTCGGTGACCGATCGCATATGAGCGTTGACGCCGAATATCTCCTGGATGACGACGAGCCCGGCGCGGGGCTCGCCCTCGGGGTCGCTTCGATAGGCGCTCAAGCTGTGGCCGTCGGCGGCGGTCAAAGCGATCAACCGGCCGGACATTCGTTCCTCTTTTCTGGTAACCGGTGCCATCCTCATCCCGGGATCATAATAGCGAAAGCCGGCCCCGATGGTTGTTGTAAGATGGGGCCGTCCGAAAGGGTGAGAAAAGGGGCCGCGTCGCCCGCGGCCCCTCGAATTTCCACAAGCCTGGTGCGCGTGGATCACATGTCCATTCCGCCCATGTCGGGCATCGGCGGGGTGGGCGGCTTCTTCTCGGGCTTCTCGGCCACCATCGCCTCGGTGGTGATGAGGAGCCCGGCGATCGAGGCGGCGTCCTGGAGCGCCGTGCGCACCACCTTGGTCG
>JBHICL010000171.1:0-6825 GCA_046759605.1 Alphaproteobacteria bacterium
ACTTCCGGGTCGGGAACCGGGCTCGCCGCCAACAGCGAGCGCGTATAGGCATGCTCCGGCGCGCCGAAGATCTGCGCGCAGCGCCCTTGCTCTACGACCCGGCCGGCCTGCATGACCAGAACTCGGTCGGCGAAGTTTTCGACAACGTGCAGGTCGTGCGCGATGAAGATGTAGGCGAGGCCGAGATCGTCACGCAATTGCGCCAATAGGGCAATGACCTGCGCCTGGATCGAGACGTCAAGCGCCGAGACGGCTTCGTCGCAGATGATCAGCTCCGGCTGCAACGCCAGGGCCCGGGCGATGGCGATTCTCTGCCGCTGTCCGCCGGAGAACTGATGCGGATAGCGCCGAGCGTGATCAGCTTCCAGCCCGACCTTCTCCAACAGATCCACGACCCGTTCGGCCCAATGCCGCTTCGGCAGGATCTCGCGGTGAATCGACCATGGTTCGCCTATGATCGACGCCACGTTCATGCGCGGATTGAGGGAGCTGTACGGGTCCTGAAATACCACCTGGACTTGGCGGCGGAACTTCAGCAGCTCAGCCGGCGACATGGCAAAGATGTCCTGGCCGCGATAGGCCACGGTGCCACCTGTCGGCTCCTCGAGCCGTAATATCGTACGTCCCAGGGTCGACTTTCCCGATCCCGACTCACCGACGATGCCGAGGGTCTCGCCCGCGGCCAGCTCGAAGCTGACGCCATCGACGGCACGCACGACCTGTCCGCTTCGCCGCCGCAGCAAACCGCTCGTCACCTCGAAGTGCTTCGCCAGGTCATGGACCGCCAGCAGCGGCGTGTCGCGCGCGGTAGGCGCCGGTTCGTGCCTGGAATCCAGGTCGCGACCGGGAATCGACGCCATCAGACGGCGGGTATAGTCGTGCTGGGGGTGACGAAAGATGTGACCCACCGAGCCTTGCTCGACGAACCTGCCGTCATGCATCACCGCGACCCGATCGGCCATATCGGCGGCGACGCCGAGGTCATGGGTAATGAGCACCAGGCCCATCCCCTCTTCGGTCTGCAACCGCCTGAGAAGCTCCAGGATCTGGGCCTGCACGGTGACGTCGAGCGCCGTCGTCGGCTCGTCGGCGATCAGCAGATCCGGCTCCAGCGCCAGGGCCATGGCAATCATCACCCGCTGCCGCTGGCCGCCCGAAAACTGATGCGGATATTGGCCGGTGCGTAACTTCGGGTCGGGGATCCCGACCCGCGCCAGCAGTTCGACCGCCCGGTCCTTGGCCTCGCCCGGCGTGCACCGGTTATGGGCGCGGAAGGTCTCGGCGATTTGCCAGCCGACGCTATAGACCGGATTTAGATGCGCCAACGTGTCCTGGAAGATCATGCTGATTTCCCGGCCGTTGATCTCGCGGCGTTCCTCCGCCGACATCGTCAGCAAGTCGCGGCCGTGGTAAAGGATCTGGCCGCCGGTGATATAGCCCGGCGGCGTATCGATCAGGTTCAGAATTGCCGCCGCGCCGACACTCTTGCCCGACCCGCTCTCGCCGAGAATGGCCAGGGTTTCGCCACGGTCGACGTAGTAGCTGATGCCGTCGACGGCCCGGATCGTCCCCAACGTCGTATGGAACTCGACCCGCAGGTCGCGGACCTCCAGCAGATGGGCCGTTTGCTCATCCATCGGATTTGGCTGAGACCTCGAGCCGCCATCGCTGCGTCGGGTCGGTCGCGGTGCGTGCCCAGCTGGATAGCAGATTGAGCGCCAAGGTCGTCATCATGATCGCCAGGCCGGGCCAGAAAGCGAGCCACCAGGCCGAACCCAGATAGTTCCGCCCGAGCGCGACCATCGCGCCCCAAGTGAACTCCGGGGGCTGTATCCCGACGCCCAGGAAGCTCAGCGCCGATTCGGCGAGCATCACAAATGCGAAGTCGATCGCGCCGATGGTGATAAGGGTAGGCGCCACGATCGGCACGACATGCCGGACGACGATACGGTTTGCGCGGGCGCCCATCACCCGCGCCGCCGTCACGAACATGCGCTCTCGGATCTCCAGCACCTCGGCCCGCGTCGTGCGCAGATAGATGGGGATGCGCGTGATCGCGAGTACGATCACGACATTCTTCACACCCGGTTCGAAGACGAACAGGACGACCAGCGCCAGCAGGAGCGACGGAAAGCTCATCAGAATGTCGGCGAAGCGCATGATGACGGCACCCGGCCAGTGGCCCGCATAACCCGCGATCAACCCGAGTGTGCCGCCGCACAGCATCGCCAGCGCGACCGCCACGGCGGCGATACCCAGGGTGTTTTGGCTCGCGACGATGAGCCGCGCCAGAATGGGACGGCCCAGCGCGTCGGCGCCCAGCACGAACGCCCAGCCTTCCGCGATCGATCCCGGCGGGGCGTTGCGCAGCCGGAGGTTCAGCGACGTCGCCATGTCGCCCAGCAGCCATGGTCCGGACAGGGCACACAAGAAGATGATCAGTAGATAAATAGCTGCCGCCAGCGCGAACCTGTCGCCGCGCAGTAGGCTGAGAAGCTGCCGGAACGGCTGTTCGGCGGGTGTCACGACGACGCCGGGCTCTGTCGCGTGCTGCATGGCTAGTTGTGTCGAATACGCGGATCGAGCACCGCGTAGGCCACGTCGATAACAATGTTCATTACAAAGATCGCGATGGCGGTGAGCAGCACCGTTGCCTGAACGATGGCGAAATCCCGTTGGATGATCGAATCGATCATCAGCTTGCCGATGCCCGGCCAGCCGAACACAGTCTCCACGATCACCGCCCCGTTCACGATCGCCGCGGCCTGATCGCCGGCAACTGTGATGACCGGCAGCATCGAGTTGCGCAGGGCATGGACGAAAATAATGGCGCGTTCTTTCACGCCCTTGGCGCGGGCGGTCTTGACGTAGGCGGAGGACAGGGCGCTGATCATCGTGCCGCGCACGACCTGCACCAACAGACCGAATGGCCGGATCAACAGGACCGTGATCGGCATGATCCAGTGCAGCCACGTACCGGTCCCCGAGGTCGGCAGCCAGCGCAGTGTCACCGCGAACAACAGGATGCCAACGATAGCGACCCAGAAGTCCGGGGCGCTCGCCCCCGCCAGCGAGACGACGCTGGCGGTCCGGTCGAACGGACCACCCGGCCGATAGGCGGCGAGCGCCCCCACCAACAGGGCCAAGCCGATGGCGATGACCATCGTAACCACGGCGAGCTTCAGAGTCGTCGGAAAGGCCTCCACCGCCGCGTCCATTGCCGGCCGCTGTTGGCGCAGGGACATGCCGAAATCGAACCGCACCAGATTCCCGACATACCGCCCGAACTGCGTCAGCATGGGATCGTTGAAGCCGTGTCGCTCGGCGAACTCCTCTCTGGTTTCCAGGGAGGCATCGAGCGGCAGGAAGAGATTGGTCGGGTCGCCGGTCAGGCGCGAAAGGAAGAAAACGAGGACCAGAAGACCGCCTAGCGAGATGATGCCGTGGAGCGAACGCCGACTGAGGTATTGGCCCAAGGACCCGCTCCCCTTGCCGTGAGCCGCAGCGGGGAGGCCGCGCCCGTCCGGCGGGCCTCCCCGAATGTCGCTAGTTGACCTTTATCTGCGCTATCTGCAGCTCGCTGTTGGTCGAGATCGATGGCGTGAACGTAATACGCGGTCCAACCCGCGTGTACCCGACCATATGGTACATCGGCACATCGGCGATCAGATCCTGGTTGACGCGCTTGAACGCCTGCTGGAACAGCGAGCGGCGCTCGTCGCCGGTCGCCGCCCCGGCGCGCACAAGCAAGTCATCCACTTCCGGATCGCTGAGCGTCGATTGCGCGCCCTCGCTGTGGTACTTGTTGTAAGCGGTGAAGACGGCGTCGCCATTATTGTTGTCGTGCTGGCTCTGCTGCAGGACCGGCGGCCGGTCTTCCGCGAAAGGCTTGGTCAGGAAGTCCACCCACTCCGCGACCTCCAACATCTGCAGTTTCACGTTCAGCCCGGCATCCTGCAGCATTGCCGTCATCGCTTCCGCCACCTCGGTCGCATTGGGATAGATGCCGAGCCGGCCGATCATCGTGATCTCGCTGTCCACATCAACACCGTCGCCGCGGGCGGCGTCCAGCAATTCCCTGGCCTTCGCCGGATCGTAAGGCCAGACCTTTAGATCGGGGTTGTGGCCGTTGATGCTCGGCACCACCAGCTGCGTTGCCGGGATGACATCCTTGCTCAGGATGGTGCCACGCATCGCGTCGCGGTCGATCGCGAGGTTGATGGCCTCCCGCACCCGGACATCGTCCAGCGGCGGCAACAGCGTGTCGATGCGCATTCGGGTGGTCTCGGAGTTGGGGTAGCTGAAGTCCATCGCCTCGTCGGTGGCGTCTTGCACCGCGATGTTGGGCGCAATGTCCGCCTCGCCCGTGGCAACCATTGCCGCGCGAACGGCGGATTCGGACCGCCACACGTAGGTGGCCTTGGCCACATCGGGCTGGCCGCCCCAGTAGTCCGGCGAGCGTTCGAGCACGATGTTCTCACCCACGTCCCAGCTGACGAACCGGTACGGACCGGTTCCGACCGGTGTCCGGTCCGGCACACCCATCGGGGTGTTGGGTGACATGACCGTCACGGTGCCCATCATGGTCGGCAGAATCGGCACCGGACTGTCGGTCGCGACCTCCAAGGTGTATGTATCGACGGCGGTCGGCGTGACGGTGAGCCCGCCGAAGAACTTCGTCCGAACCTCACAATCCAAGTTCGTGTCCATCGTTCGATTGATGGCGAACGCGACCGATTCGGCATCGAGCGGCGCCCCGTCATGGAACGTTACGCCCTGCCGTATTTCGAACCGCCAGGTCAAGTCGTCGATCTGCGACCATTCTGTCGCCAAGCGTGGCGTGATGCTCCCGTCCTTTGGATCGATTTCCGTCAGGGTCTCGACGACGTTTTGCTTGACCACGCGCCCGATGTTCGACCGAGACGACTGGCAGGGTTCGAGCAGGTCGGGCTCTTCCGACAACACGATCGTGATTTCCTGCGCGTGGGCCGCTGTCGAATGGGCGGCGACGAGCGCCACCACCGCGGCCATCGGCAGATAGCTAAAACCGTTCAAACCCTTCATGATTCCCTCCCATGCCCTAGTTGCTCTTATTGTAAGCAGATCAAGCGTGATAATCGAAGGGGTTTAGGCGGATCAATGCCGCCTATGGACGCCCCCAAGCCCTATGACCACAAGACCAGTTCGTCGTCGGGGAGCCGCCCGATGAAGGAACTCGTCTGGGCGCGCCATTCCCCCGCCGGCAGGTGATCGATGATGATTTCGTGTGGATTTCGGGTATTGATGACCACCACCTCGCCCACCTCCGGCCGGAAGGTGAAGGCCTCGGCGCCCTCGATCAAACGGCGATCGAGGCCGAGGGCCTTGGCGTTGCCTCGTCCCATGGCGCCCCCGTCCCGTGGCACGCGGTAGTTGTAAATGATCGTGTGACCGGTGTTCGCCGGCAGCTCCAGGTAGAGGTTCCAGCCGAGTTGGTCGACGACCGCCCCAATGCCGTAGTCCGGTGCCGTGTGGTGCGCGAAATCGTAGTGCAAATGGCTGCCCTCGGTGCGGGTCTTGATGCCGCCAGCAAAGTAGCGGCCGAACCCCGGCTCGGTGGCGATATCGACCCGACGCGGCCAAACCGCCCGAAGGCGCTCGAGCATGCGTTGAAGGGGCGCGCACCCGGCGGCAGCCGTGAGTTGCCCGACCTGGTGATAGGACGCGTCAACCTCGGCGAAGTACTCGGCCTTTTCGCCGGTGTGGTTGGAAAAGTTGCAACCTATCAGGTTCATTGGCGAGGTCACCGCCGGGCGTCCCACCTCCCCGGCGCCGCGGATTGCGTCACACAGCCGGCGGCATTCTTCTGCGGTAGCGAACTTCCTTAGCCTGATGACCGGGATTTCGCCGGCCATCAGGGCGCGGAGCGTCGCCTCGCTCAGTTCCGCCGCTATTGACCGCCACGCGGCGGGTAGCCGGTCCTCGGCACGACTTGCGGCAGCTACCATCGGCCGGCGAATTCGATCATGGCTACTCTATCGTGTTTCGTGGCCACGCTGTCGACGCGCACACTAGCACATCGTTGACCGCTGCAGACGTTGTATACAGTATTCAAAACGAACCGGGAGGAACTTTACGATGTCCAAGAGCGCCTTTCGTCAGCAGGTCGAGGACGCGATCGAGGAGCGTCACTCCAAGATCCACCCGTGGAGCGAGGCCTGGGTCACCGGCAAGCTCGACCGGAACCTGCTTGGCCAATGGGCCAAGCAACATTTTCATTACGTCAGCCACTTCCCGTGGTGGTGCGGAACCATCTACGCCAACACCAGGCACCAGGAGATCAGGGACCTCCTCATCGAGAACATCATGGAGGAGGAAGGCTTCGTGGGCGAAGGCGGGTTCCCGGCGGTGAAGCACACCGAGCTCTTGCTGGATTTCGCCGAGCACTGTGGGCTGAGCCGGGAAGAAGTCGCCAACGCCCAGACCAATGGCGAGCTGCTTCCGGGCACCCTTGGCTTACAGTCCTGGTGCTTCCGACAGTCCCACAAACCCGACTACGAGGCGATTGCCGGTCTGTTGGTGGGGCTCGAGAGCCAGGTCCCACAGATCTACGCGCGCACGACGCCGCCGCTGATCGAGAAATACGGCTTCACGGAAGAGGAAGTCGTCTTCTTCCGGCTCCACATCGTCGCCGATCAGGAGCACGGCGAACGCGGCTTCGAGGTTCTGGAGAAGTACGCCGACACCGACGAGAAGAAGGAAGCCTGTCTGCGCAATGTGCGCGAGGCGACGGTGATGCGGCGTCTCTACCTCGACAGCCTCCATTCGACATACCTCGCGCCGCCG